>NZ_BSTC01000026.1 GCF_030269305.1 Kineosporia sp. NBRC 101731 | reverse complement strand
GGCTGGACCCTCCGCCTGACCCGACCCGACGAGCCCTACCCCACCGGAACCATCGCATGGCAAAGCCGCCTGGGCCAGAAACACATCGAAATCCCCGAACCCCTCCCCGGAGAACCCGACCACACCAACCGAGACCACATCCGCCAGCAGGAATGGCAACAGGAACTACAACGCATCAGCCCGCACATCCAACCGAAATCCACTATCCCCGAACATTACTGGGGCGAACCGCCCTTTTGAGGGGACGGGGAGGCCGCACGGCTCCGCTCGCGAGGTTGTTCCCCTCCCTGAGCAGTGACATCGGCCATGCCATGCACCGGATGGAACCGACAGGGTTTGAGCGTCTAGGTTGTGAGGTTGTGCGAATTCTCTTCAGTTCTTCGTCCGGTGCGGGACACTTCGGTCCGGTGATTCCGTTCGTGGAGGCATTGCGGAGGCGAGGGGACGATGTCCTCGTGGCGGTGCCACCGGTTCGCCGTGACCAGGCGGATGCTCTCGGCGCGCGGGTGCTGCTCCTGCCCGATCCGCCCGAAGCCGCTGTTGCGGAGGTCTGGTCGCGGGTGCGGTCCGGGCAGCCGGCCTCGGTGGACCGGGAGATCTTCGCCGGTCTGAACACGACGGCCTACCTTCCTGTTCTGGAAAGAGCCTGCCGGGAGTGGGAGCCCGACCTGGTGCTGCACGAGGCCGCCGAGTTTGCCGGCGCGATCGCGGCCCACCGCTGCGGGATCCGGCACGCGCAGATCGCCATCGGTCTGGCCATGGTCGAGGCCGGTGCCCTGGAGGGCGTCACCCCGGTCCTGGAGGAACGCGCTGCCGGGGTGGTCGAGGCGATCCGGACATCCACGTACTTCACCAGGCTCCCGGGGTGGCTCGACCCCTCGTCCTACCCCGACACACGCAGGGTCAGGGTCGATGCAGGGCTGGGGAAGCTCGAGACACTGGGTCAACGCGAGACTCTGGTTCGGCGCGAGACTTTGGGGCAGCAAGAGATTCCGGGACAACCTGAGAATCCTGGAGAGCTCGAGACTCTGGGACAACGAGACGCCCTGGGATCCGCAGAGACCGGGCCGCAGGTGTTCGTGTCGTTCGGGACCGTGGTCAGCTCGCTCCCGGGCGCGGCTGAGGTCTACCGGGAGGCGTTGGAGGCGCTGCGGGATCTGCCGGCACGGGCCGTCCTCACGACCGGCGGGGCCGGAGCGCGTCTGGGACTGGAACCCGGCCGAGGGTTGGCGCTGGAGGAGATTCCGCCGAACGTGACCGTTGCGGACTGGGTCGATCAGGACCGGATGCTCGCGGCGGCCTCGGTCGTCGTCTGCCACGGGGGCGCGGGGACGACGTTCGGTGCCCTGGAGAACGGTGTCCCGGTGGTGGTCGTGCCGTTCATGGCCGATCAGCCCGTCAACGCCCGGATCGTGACCGAGGCCGGAGCCGGGCTCACCGTGGAACCGTTCGCGGACGGCCCGTTGCGGCAGCGACTCCGGACGGCCATCGAGACGGTACTCCGGCAACCGTCGTTCCACCGGAAAGCCACCGATTTCGCGCGGGATACGGCCAAGATGCCGGAGATCGGCTCAGCGGGAATATAGGAGGCAGGGTTCGAGAAGGGCAGGGTTCCGGCATGGCAGCGTTCTGGGATATTTGCATCTCGTTCGAGCGGCTCAGCTGGTGGAACTGATACCCGGGATTCTTAGTGTCACCAAGGTGCCACCACCGCTCGGGAGGGTCCAGGTCAGGCGGGCGCCCAGGGAGTCGGCTCGCTCACGCATGCCGATCCGGCCGAACGATGCCCCCGAGGGGTCGGTCAGGTCCGGGTCGGGGATGCCGCGGCCGTCGTCCCGGACCGTGATCAGCAGGGCCGCGCCGTCGCGGGCGGCTCGTACGTCGACGGTGCGGCCGGCGGCGTGGTGCAGGGCGTTGGTCAGGGCTTCCTGGACGATCCGGTAGATCGCGACCTGGGTGTCGGGCGGCAGGTCGTCGGGCAGGGCGGTGACGTCGCAGGTGACCTCGACGTCGTCCTGTGACTCGCCGCGTCGGGCCAGGTCCTGCACGGCCGCGCTCAGACCCAGGGTGTCCAGGGCCAGTGGGCGCATCTGGGTGATCAGGTGCCGCAGCACTCCGATCTGCTCGCGGACCATCCCGCGCGCATCCTGCACCCCGGCGGCCAGTTTCGCCGGGTCCTGGGTGCGTGACAGTCCCGCCAGCCAGAACTCGATCGCGGCCAGATCCTGCAGCGTCTGGTCGTGCAGCTCCTGTGCCCAGCGACGGCGCTCGTCCTCCTGACCCTGGAACCGGGCCCGCAGCTGCCGTACCCGGCGCGCGTGACCGGCCAGGCCGGCCTCCCGGATGGTCAGGAACCCGGTGACGAACAACAGCAGCGAGGGCACCAGCAACAACAGCACCGCGGGTTCGTCGCGGCCCGTAGCCCGCCACAGGCCGATCACCGCCAGCACCGCCGAGCAGCTGGCGCCGATCAGCAGCCGGGCCCGCACCGTCATCACCCGGTCGGCGTCGCCTCGCACCCACGGCGCACTCGCCAGGAAACAGGCACCGGCCGTGGCCCCGACCCACATCATCAGCTGCGGCTCGGCGTCGGTGAGTTCCATCCCCACGCTGACCAGGGCCAGCGTGATCCCGACGCTGGCACCCAGCAGCACCGGTCGCCGGTCCGGGCTGCGCAACCACCGCGCGAAGCCACCCAGCCCAGCAACCCGAGTCATCCCAGCACCTGAGTCATCCCAGCAACCCGAGCCGGCGGGCCTCGTCCACCAATTCTGACCGGTGATGAACACCCAGCCGCGTTCGCAGACCGGCGCGGTGCGCCTCGACCGTGCGCAGGCTGATGAACAGCTCGTGCGCGATCTCGGCGTTGGTGTGCCCGCGCGCCAGCAACCGCAGCACGTCACGCTCACGCTCGCTGAGCCGCTCGGCCGGGGTCGGCTCGTGCCGGGCCAGCTGGGCGCCCAGCTGCGGCTGCAGGTACGTGTCGCCGGCCATGACCAGCTCGATCGCCCGGATCAGCTCGGTCGCGGCAGCCTCCTTGAGCAGGTAGCCGTGCGCGCCCCGGCCCAACGCCTCCCGGGCGAACGCCGGGTCGTCGTGCATGGTCAGCACCAGGATACGCGGTGGGGAAACCAGCGCGAGCAGCGCCGGCACGGCGTCCAGACCGTTCTCCCGGCCCAGCGAGATGTCCAGCACCACCAGGTCGGCCCCGGTCCCGTCCACCTCACCGGCCAGCCGCGACAGGTTGCCGCACTCGCCGACCACATGACAGCGCGGGTCGGCCTCCAGCAGGGCGCGCAGTCCGGTGCGCACCATCGAATGGTCGTCGGCGAGCACGATGCGCCAGATCCGTTCGTCCTCCACGACCCCAGCGTAGGACCGGACGGAAGGGGGACTGCGGAAAACCCGCAGCAGCTTGCGGGTCAATGGCGAGGGCAGCGGGCCGCCGCAGGCGCATGATCGGACACGTCTTCGCAGTTGAGTCCCGGAAGACCAGCGCAGCGGCCGGGCACGGCCAACCGCACAAGGGGGTACGGGTACGGGACTCCCCGGCACCGGAGGTTCATCATGACCGTTCGTCACCAGCCCGCAGCTACCACTCACACCGTCGAGCTCGACCAGGTGCAGGAGATCAACCGCCGCCTGGAGGCCCGGGCCGACGTCACCGCCGCGATGCTCGGGATGGAGGGGGCGCCGGCCGCGGTACCGTCGACCTTCACCGTCACGCTGTTCGGACCGGGCACTCCCGCCGTCCGGCCGCTGGGCCGCACCGCTGTCCTGCGGTCCGTCGCAGCCGAAGGATCACCCGAGTTCCCTTACGTGCTGGGCCACTTCTCCGACGGTGACGACAACCCCGGCCGCCCTTCACGCGTCGTCGAACTGCACTCGCAGGCCCTGCACCAGCTCTGCCTGAGGATGGGGCTGAGCCAGTGCTGGGGCACGGACGCGGTGCTCCACGGGAGCATCATCCGCTGACAGGGCCCCGGCGCCCTGAACAGCCGGCCGGCGGACAGTTCCGGCAGCCCTGGTCCCCTGGTCTCCCCTGGTCGTCGTGCCGGTGGCCCTGGCCGCGCTCGCCCTCGGGAACCGGCTCACCACGAGCTGCTGGCTCATGACGGCCGGTAGGCCGCGTTCTGGCGGGAGCGGGAGCGCGCGCAGGGCCGGCGACCGGTTGCGAAGAGCTCTGCCGTCAAGAGCTCTGCCGTGGAGACTTCCTGGGACGAGCACGGTTCGGCGGCCGCTGAACCGTCCGGGTCGTACGGTCTTGCTCTGCCTGGCCGATCACGGTTCGCCGAACAGGAGAGACCCGCGCGCATGAGTGATGAAGTTCCGGAGACGGACGACCGAGATCCAGCTCATCTGGTCGAGGCATCGGTGGTGCACGCGCTGCAGCTGGCCCGGACCTGGACGCTCTGGGATGGCCGGCCGATCCTGGCCGACGATCGGATCTACACGCCTCACAAGGCGATCCGCCGCATCGCCGACCATCTCGTCGACCACCTGGCCGAGCTCGAAGCTCGCCTGGCCGGGCAGGCGCCTCTGGTCGACCGGTGGCACCACTCCGCCATCACCACCCCGGCTGACCTGGCCCTCTTCACCGACGAAGACCTGGACGAGGCGACCAGCCGTCTGACCCGGTTGGCGCAGATCTGGCGCATTCGGTTGAACAGCATCGACGACGAGAGACGCGACCGCGTCGAGGACTCGGCCTGGACGCTGCGCCAGGTCACTTTTCACGTCTCCAGCACCTACTATGCCGATGCGGTCGGGGATCTCGGCGTCCGCGTCTCTTGACGGGACCAGGAAGGCCAGCTTCGTATCCTCGACGTTCGACGAAGCTCGCCGGTCACTGCCGAGGTGGGGGAGGCCGATGACGACGTCCCGTCCGGGGCCGACGCCGTGTTTCTCCTGCGCCCGGACGGTTACGTCGATCTCGTCGCTGATCATGCGGATGTCCCCGATCTGATGCTCATCCGCGGCGTTCGTTACCGCTGAGAACCGTTCCGGTCGGGCTTGGAGTGGTATTCGGCGTTGATGCGCTGGGCCTCTGCGAGTTGGTCTTCGAGGATGACGATACGGCAGGCCGCCTCCAGGGCGGTGCCCTCGTCCAGCAGGGCTCGCACCCGCGCGGCGAGACGCAGCTGGTAACGGGTGTAGCGGCGGTGGCCGCCCGCGGAACGCTGGGGGACGAAGAGTTTGGCCTCGTCCAAGCTGCGCAGGAATCCGGGGGTGGCGCCGATCATTTCGGCGGCTCTGCCCATCGTGTACGCGGGGTAGTGATCGTCATCAAGGTTACCTCTACTGCTCATCGCACTCCGGTCGATCGCTGCTGATACTTCGTCGAGAAAGTCGGGCTGGACCTGCACGCGTAGACATACGTCGAGGGGGCCCCGGTGCGTAGCACCGGGGCCCCTGATGGAAGATCGGACATCATCCACCGGCCCTGAGACCGGTAGGTCACACCTGCAGCGACCGCCACGAACGGAGGCCCTGCAAGGATCGCGTCATTCTGACCGGAGACCACCCCTCAATCTGATGGGACTGCGGTAACCAACCCCGGCAGGAGAACTCCCTGCAAGGATGGGCGATCGGACGGGATGAGTTCCTTTCCCCTCGTGCTGAGACAACGACGTGCTGGAACTGACAACGACGTGCTGGAACTCTGTGGCCGGGCGGCCCCTCCGTGCCTGGGGCCCCGACCCGTTCTCTTACTGCTTCTCTTGCTGCGTCATTCACTGCGTTCGCGAGCAGTTCATATCTGCCGCGCTGTCGGGTTGTTCTCTTCGACGACAGAAAATTTACCTCGCCCGAGAATCGATGTCTAGTCCGGCGACACGAGATTTTCTGCTGCGGGGAGATCATGCGATGTGCCGGACGGAACCCGGACCGATCTGGCGGGTTCTGGCCTGAAGACGCAGCCGGCGAATGGACCCCGATGTCACCGCCCCCTGTCTTATTGCATACTCTTCGCAATAGTCGGACGAGAGGGTGATGCATGGTGGGGCAGCCGGTGGTCTCCGACCTCGGCCTGGGCGGTCAGCGCCGCCGGGCCTGGAGCTGGATCATCGGGCTGGGTGCGCTGCTGGTGCTGAGTGTGCTGCTCGGGGTCGGTGTCGGCGCGGTGGCGATCGGGCCGGGCGCGGTGGTCCGGATCATCGGCCATCACCTCGTCGGGGTGCCCGGCGAGATGACCTGGAGCCGGCCGCACGACGCGATCGTGTGGCAGGTGCGCCTGCCGCGGGTGATTCTCGGCGCCTGCGTGGGGGCGGGGCTGGCCGTGTGCGGGGCCGCGTTGCAGGCCATGGTGCGCAACCTGCTGGCCGATCCGTACCTGCTCGGCATCAACTCCGGCGCCTCCAGTGGCGCGGCGGCTGCGATCCTCTTCGGCGTCGGCGCGGGGTTCGGCGAGAATGCCCTGCCCTTCAGCGCTTTCCTGGGGGCCCTGGCCGCCAGTTTTCTCGTCTTCCTGATCGCTCGCTCCGGCGGCCGGGTCACGTCGGTGCGTCTGCTCCTGGCCGGGGTCGCCGTCGGTTACGCCCTCTATGCGCTGACCAGCTTCCTGATCTTCGCCTCCGACTCGGCCGAGGGCTCCCGCTCGGTGATGTTCTGGTTGCTCGGCTCGCTGGGGCTGGCCCGGTGGGGCACCTCGATCAGTGTCGTGGTGGCGGTGGTCGTGATCACGGTGGGTCTGGTGACGCTGTGGGGCCGCCGTCTGGACGCACTGGCCATCGGCGATGAGACCGCCCACACGCTGGGCATCTCACCCGACCGGTTCCGCACCCGACTGCTGGTGCTGGTCTCCCTGTGTATCGGCGTGCTGGTCGCGGCCTCGGGCAGCATCGGGTTCGTCGGTCTGGTCGTGCCACACCTCGCCCGCCGTCTGGTGGGCGCCACGCACTCACGGGCCGTGCCGGTCGCCGCCCTGCTCGGCGCGATCTTCCTGATCGTCGCCGACGCCATCGCCCGTACCCTGCTCCAGCCCCAGGAGCTCCCGATCGGCATCATCACCTCCCTCGTCGGGGCTCCCTTCCTGCTCGTGCTCATCCGCCGCCTGCATGCCACCAGTGCGTAACGCCCCGCCCACGAACGCGTTGTACGCAACCACCTACGAACGGGGAATCCACCCATGTCCGCGCGCACCCGCGTCCATCAATTTGCCCTCACCGCAACCACTCTGATACTTCTCGTCGGCTGTGGCGCCTCGTCCACCACCTCGTCCACCCGAGCCGCCGACGCGAGCGGAAACTACCCCCTGACCGTCGGGAACTGTGGTGACGAGGTGACCTTCACCGCCGCTCCGGAACGTGTGCTGCTACTGAAGAGTGCTTCGGTTCCCTATCTTTCCGCGCTCGGGGTGCTCAGTGACGTGACGGCCCGGGCCGGTGCCTACCCCGCTGACTACTACGACGAGGCCACGCAGAAGGCCCTGGACGAGATTCCGCTCCTGACCGACAAGACCGATACCAGCGGCCATCTGCAGATCTCCCAGGAGGTCGTGATCAGTCAGGAACCCGACCTGGTGCTCGGCGAGGCGCAGAACCTCACCCGTGACACGCTCACCTCCGTCGGCATCCCCCTGCTGGAAGAGCCCGGCCTGTGCGGTGACGGCCTGGAAGATCCCGGTTTCGACGATGTCTACGACCAGATGCACTTCTACGGCAAGGTCTTCAACCGCCAGGCCGAGGCCACGGCGGCCGTCGCCGACCTGAAAAAGCGCCTGGCCGCGGTGGAGAAGGGCGAGAACCGCACCGCCGCAGTGCTCTACCCCACCGTGGGCGGTGGGGTCACCTATGCCTACGGATCTCGCAGCATGGCCCAGCCGCAGCTGGAGGCGGCCGGTTTCACCAATGTCTTCGGTGACGTGGACGAGCGTGTGTTCGAGGTGACGCTGGAGAAGCTCATCGGTCTGAACCCCGACGTCCTGGTTCTGCTCTACTCCGACGGTGATCCAGACGACGTGACCCGAGCCGTCACCGACCTGCCGGGATCCGAGAAGCTGACTGCGGTGAAGAACGGCGACCTGATGCCGCAGCTGTTCAACTTCACCGAACCGCCCAGCCCTCTGGCGATCACCGGTCTGGAGCGCATCGAGGAACGGTTCGGCCGGCAGTGATCGAGGCCCACGGGCTGCAGTTCGCCTACGGTACCCAGCGCGTGGTCGACGACGTCTCGATCACCGCCCGCACCGCAAGGGTGCTGGGCCTGATCGGCCCGAACGGTAGCGGCAAGACCACCCTGCTGCGTCTGCTATACGGATCGCTCAAGCCCTCGGCCGGCCGGATCAGCGTCGACGGGCGTGCGCTGGAGCGGCTCACCACCCGCGAAACCGCCCAGCACCTGGCCGTGGTGGTGCAGGAGAGCGGTGGTGAGACCACCATGACGGTCGCCGAGATGGTGCTGCTCGGGCGCGGTCCGCACCTGGGCGACTTCTCCCGCACGAGCAAGAGCGACGAGGAGATCGCCTGGACCGCCCTGCACCGGGTGGGAGCCCTGCACCTGGCATCCCGCAGTTTCGCCGGGCTCTCCGGTGGCGAGAAGCAGCGCGTCCTGATCGCCCGCGCCCTCACCCAGCAGGCGTCGCACCTGCTGCTGGACGAGCCGACCAACCACCTCGACATCCGCTACCAGCACGAGATCCTCTCGCTGGTCGCGGAACTGGAGACCAGCGTCGTGGTCGTGCTGCACGATCTCAACCTGGCCGCTCGCTACTGCGACGATCTGGTCCTGCTGGAGCACGGCCGCCTGGTCGGTGCGGGCCCGGCGGACGAGGTCATCGAGAGCGAGCTGATCGAGCAGGTCTACGGCATCGGCGTGGAGCGCGTCGCGTACCGTGGCCGCAAACACCTGATCTTCAGCCCGCGCCGATCCTGAGTCGAGGGGTACCGCGGTGGCGGCGAGGACGTCGTCCGCAGCATCGACCATCATCACCTACCCGTCGGGAACCCGGGAACCCGTGTGTGCCAGCATGAACACGTCACTGGAGCCTGCCCTCGTCGGACATCACAGGCCCGGAGTCTTTCAGGGGAGGCGCCCCAGCACCCGAAGGGCTTCTGAATCTTGGCAGGCGTGGTCACCGGTTTCGCCATCATCCTGATCGTGATCCTGGCGGGGGTGGTCCTGGCCGCGACCGGGGTGGTCCCGGCCGAGGGCGCGCGGTACCTGAGCAAGACCGCCTACGCCGTGGCCAATCCGGCGCTGCTGTTCATGACGATGGCCCACGGCGATCCCTCGGTGCTGGCCTCGTCCGCCGCGCTGGTGGCCCTGATCTCGGCGATCATCAGCGGTGCGATCTTCGTACTGCTCTCCCGGCTGTTCTTCCGCCGCCCGCTGGCGGAGACCACGATCGGTGTCACCGCGTCCTCCTACGCCAACGCCGCGAACATCGGGCTGCCGGTCGCCACGTACGTGGTGGGCAACGTGGCCGCGGCCACGCCACTGATCATGTTGCAGCTGGTGGTGCTGGCTCCCGCGGTCACGGCGGCCCTGGAACTGGGGACGCGGGGGCGCCTCGATGTTCTCGGAACCCTCACCGTCCCGGTGCGAAATCCCTTTGTCGTGGCCACGCTCGCCGGTGTGCTGGTGGCTCTCGCCGGCATCACGCTGCCGGACGTGGTCAGCGGGCCGCTGGAGATTCTCGGCGGGGCGGCGGTGCCGCTCATGCTGATGGCGTTCGGCATATCGCTGTGGGGGAGGCGTCCCCTGGCCGGTGCCGATCTGCCGCCCGTGCTCACCGCGACCGTGGTCAAGACGATGGTGATGCCGTCGGTCGCCTTCGTCGTGGCCGGGCCCCTGCTGGGCCTGGACGGGGCGGCGTTGTTCGCCGTGGTGGCAATGGCCGCCCTGCCGACCGCGCAGAACGTGCAGACGTATGCCATCTGGTACGGCCGGGGTGAGCCCATCGCGCGGGATGTGGCGCTGCTGACCACGGTGGTGTGCGTTCCGGTGCTGATGCTGATCTCGGCGGTGTTCGTGTAGGACTCGGTCAGGCCCGTCAGCGAAGGGATGCAGTGATCTATACACCCGGTGTATGAACCGAGTGTATAGTCATGATCATGGCCATCGGCGATGCGCTCCTGGCGCTCCTTCTCCCGGGCCCCCGGCACGGGTACGACCTGAAACGCACGCACGACGAGTGGTTCGCCGGTCTGCGGCCGCTCGCGTTCGGGCAGGTCTACTCCACGCTGGCCCGCCTGCAACGTGACGACCTGATCCAGATCGCCCAGACCGAGGCGGGGGACGGCCCCGAACGGACCGTCTACGAACTCACCGACGCCGGTGGGGCCCGGGCCCGGGACTGGCTGGCCGAGCCGATCGATCCGGGGGTGCCCGGCGGTGTACCGGCCGACGAGCTGATCCGCAAGACCCTCGCGGCCTACCGTCTGCACGCCGACCCGGGCGCTCTGTTGTCCCGGCAGCGGGCGACGCACCTGCGGGCGATGCGGGCACTGGAACTCTCTTCGGGTGAGACCGACCGTTCCGTGACCGCCCTGGGCCGCACCGGTGTCCGTGATCTCCAGCGTCTGCATCTGGACGCCGATCTGCGCTGGCTCGAGCTGACCGGCGAGCGCATCCGGCGACTGCCCGCACCGGCGGTGGGCATACTGCCCGGCGCGGTTCTGGAGTACCCCGCGACGGACGAATCCGACGAGCCCGCCGAATCTGACGAGCCCGCCGAGGGTGAAGACCCTGAGAACACCGAACCGACCCCGTCCGCCGAAGGAGCACGATCATGAGTCAGATCGGTGTATCTGACACCGCCGAGCCGGTTCTCGTGCTGGAGAACATCCAGCACGCCTACCACCGCACGGTCGCCGTCCGGGGCGTCAGTCTCACCGTGCAGCCGGGCGAGATCCTGGCCGTCACCGGGCCCAGCGGCTGCGGCAAGTCGACCGTGCTGCACGTCGCGGCCGGGCTGATCCGGCCGCAGAGTGGCGAGGTGCGGCTCTTCGGCCAGTCGCTGACCGGGGCCGGTGACGACGAGCGGGCCCGGCTGCGCCGCAGCAAACTCTCCCTGGTGCTGCAGTTCGGTCAGCTCGTGCCCGAGCTCACCGGTCTCGACAATGTCGCTCTGCCCTTGCTGCTGGACGGGCACGGCCCCAAGGAAGCCCGCCGGCTCGCGCTCGGCTGGCTGGAGCGGTGCGGCGCGCAGGAGCTGGCCGAGGTCGAGCCGGCTGAGATGTCCGGCGGCCAGGCGCAGCGGGTGGCGGTCGCGCGCTCGCTGATCACCAGCCCGCAGCTGATGCTCGCCGACGAGCCGACCGGCAGCCTGGACTCGATCGGTGGCCGGGAACTGCTCGACCTGATGATCGGCGAGGCCCGGCGCAGTGGTGCCGCCCTGATCGTCGTCACCCACGACAATTCCGTCGCGGCCCGGGCCGATCGTGAGATCCGGCTCTTCGACGGTGAGATCGCCTCCGAGGCGGTGCTGGTATGAGTACCGGTGCGAGTTCGATCTTCTGGCAGCTGTCCCGTCCCCGCTCCGCCGCCGACCGGCAGCGGGCCCGGCGGATGGCATTCGGGGTGGCCGGCAGCGGTGCCCTCCTGCTCGGCGCGCTGGCGATCCTCACCCTCCGGGTCGGTACCGCCTCGTCGTACACCTGCGACGACTCCGGGTGCTACACGGACCTGGGTGTGAACGGGCCCCCGGATGGAGGTCTGGCTCCCTACGTGGTCGAAAGTGGGCTCCGCGGAGGCACGGCCATCGGGGCGGTCCTGCTGGTCGTGCCCTTCGTGCTCCTGGCCCTCCAGGCGCTGCGCACCGGTACGGCCGCCCGCGAACGACGGCTCGCCGCGCTGAGTCTGGCCGGGGCCACCCGCCGCGACCTGCGCCGGCTGGCCTTCCTGGAGGGGACGCGGGCGGCCGTCATCGGAGCACTCGCGGCGGGACCGCTCTACCTGCTGCTCTGGCTGGTTCTCGGCCCGGCTCTGCCGATCGGGTCGAAAATGCTTCCCCAGCCCGAATGGCCGATCCTGGTCGGCTGGCTGGTCATGGTAGCGGCGGCGTTTCCCCTCGGCGGCCTGGTGGCCGCTCAGGCCGCCCGCCCGGCCGCGGTGTCACCTCTGGGCCTGACCCGCCGGCAGCAGCGTCCTCTGACCTCAGCCCATGCTGTCGCACCGGTGGTCTCAGCCGGCCTCATCGCGATCTTCCTGTGGAGGTCCTCGTTCATGCACCAACTGGGCGTCGGTGGTGCAGCGGCCGCCACCGTGGCCCTGGCGATCAGCTCCGGCCCGTGGGTGATCCTGTTCACCGGATGGTTGGCCGCGCGTCGTCGCGGGCTGGTTACGTCCATGGCCGGACGTCGCCTGATGGCCGATGTGCGCACGCCCGGTCGGGTCGTCGGCGTGATGCTGGCCGTGGGTATCTCGTACGGCATCATCGCGACCCTGGTGGTGGACGTCACCGGGCCGGACGCCCACGACCAGAAGTTCTACCTGGTCGGTATGGCCGGTGCCGCGGTGGCGGTCGCCGTTGCAGCCGTGGTGGCGACGTTCTCCCTGGTGGTGGGGGCCACCGAGCAGGTTCTCGACAACGCCCGCGCCACCGCGATCCTGGTGGCGCTCGCGGCCTCGCCGGCCTTCGTCTCGAAGATCGTGCGCCGGCAGATGCTGCTGGCCGCGGTGCCGGCGACCGTGCTCGGGGCGGTGCTGGGCTGGCTCGTCTTCGGGGTCTTGGTCGTCGGCTCGGAGGACGAGGGGGTCGGGCCCAAACTCGCGGTCGCGCTACCCGCCGCGATGGCGGCCGCAGCTCTGTCCGCGACCGTCGGCGCCTTGGTCGCGGCCCTGGCGGTACGCCCTACGATCCGCAGCAGCTCGGGGCCCGAGAACCTGCGCACGCCCTGACCTTCCGGTGGTTCCCGCCAACCCGGGTGAGCGGGAACCACCGGATGCCTCAGCGGGTCGTGCTCTGGGCGTCGATCTTGACGGCCCGGGAGAGTGCCTCCCAGTCCAGGCCGGTGGTCTCGGCGACGTCACTGATGGCCGACAGGATGGCGATGCGGGCCTGACGGACGGCCGGATCGGGGGCCATCACCTGCACGTCTTCGAGGAAGGCATGCAGCGCGGTGACCAGCGGGGCGCAGGCCTCGACGAGCTGGGTCAGCGAGGCGCCCGGCGCGTACCCGGCCGTGCGGGCCTGGCCGTAGACCTCGGCCAGGGACTGGGAGCTGGGGTCGGCCGAGACGTCCAGCGGGCTGCCGGCGGCGGGCCGGTCGGCGTTGCCGATCAGGCGCCGCGCCCGCTGCACCCCTTCGACGAACCCACCGATCAGGCCTGCGGCGACGAGCTTCTCGACCTCGGCCAGCACCGCGGAGGTGGCGGCCGGGGTGGCGGCCAGCGGCAGGACGGCGGTCACCAGGTCGACATCGTGACCGGCCTCGACGTACGCGCGTTCCTGACGGCGGACCACGAACGTGGCGGCCTGCTCCAGGGCCTTGCCCGGAACCTCCAGGCCCTGCGCCCGCAGGGCCTGCGCGGCCGTCTCCAGCAGGTCCGGCACGCTCAGCCCGGCCAGTTCCGGGTGGGCGTGCAGCGTGGCCACGAGGCCCAGCGCCGCGCGGCGCAGACCGAACGGGTCTTTGCTGCCCGAGGGGGAAGCGCCGATCGCGAAGAGACCGGCCAGCAGGTCGGCGCGGTCGGCGAGTGCCAGCACCGCACCCGGCAGGGTGGAGGCGGGGCTGTCCTCGGAGGAACGCGGACGTTCCATGTCGCTCAGGGCGGTGGCGACGGCCTCGGACTCACCGGCGGCCAGCGCGTAGTAGCGGGCCATCGTGCCGGCCAGCGACGTCATCTCGACGACCATCTGCGAGGCCAGGTCGAACTTGGCCAGGGCTCCGGCCCGCTCGACGGTGGCGCTGTCGGTGGCGCTCAGCCCGGTGCGGGTGGCCACGGCCGAGGCGATGCGGGCGATCCGGGCCGAGCGCTGGGCCATGGAGCCCAGGCTGGTCTCGAACGTCAGCTTCTCCAGCCCGGCGTGCAGGTCGGCCAGGCTGCGACGGCGGTCGGCGGCCCAGAAGAACGAGGCGTCCTCGAAGCGGGCGCGCACCACGGCCGCGTTACCGTTCGCGACCACGTCCAGGTCGCAGGAGCCGTTGGCGAACGTGACGAAGCCGGCCAGCAGACCCGCGCCGTCCTGCTGCCGGATCGGCAGGTAACGCTGGTGCTTGCGCATCACCGCGATCAGGATTTCCGGCGGCAGTTCCAGGTAGCGCTCGTCGAAGCTGCCCCGGACCGGAACCGGCCACTCGACCAGGTCGACGATCTCGTCGACGACACCGCCGTCGACGTCCTCGTCCACCCGTCCACCGGCCGCGGCGGCGAGGCGGTGGGCGGCCTCCAGGATCACGCGGCGACGCTGCGAGCGGTCGAGCATGATGTCGTGCCCGCGCAGGAAGTCCTCGTACCCGTGCGCGCTGGTCACCTCGACGGTCGGGGTGGACGCCAGGCGCAGCACCCGGGTGCTCGTGCCCGAGGTCAGGGCTCCGGCGGTGACCGGGAGGGGCGCCTCGCCCAGCAGGGCCAGGAGCCAGCGGATCGGGCGCACGTAGGCCAGGTCGGGGTCGGACCAGCGCATGTTCCGCTCGGCGTGCAGGTCGCGCACGACGTCGGCCAGCAACGAGGACAGCACCTGCGCGGCGGCGCGCCCGGGCAGCTGCCGCACGACGCTGACGTACTCGACGCCGTCGACCTGAACGCGCTCCAGCGTGGCCGGGTCGACCCCGTGCTTGCCGGCGAAGCCGGTCGCGGCCCGGGTCAGGGCTCCGGCGGCGTCGAAGGCCGCGGTGGCCCGGGGGCCCCGGACGGTCTCGGTCGCGTCGCTCTCGCGCACCGCGACGTCGTCGACCAGGACGACCAGGCGCCGCGGGGTCGCGAGGGCGCGCACCGCGCCGAAGGTGAGCCGGGTCGCGCTCAGGCGCTCGCGCACGGTCGTGCCGAGCCAGTCCTGGGCCCGTTCGACCTCACCGGCGGGTAGTTCCTCCAGGCCGATCTCGAACAGGAGCGTGGACGGCGCGGTGGCCGGGGCGGGGAGGGGAAGCGGCTCGGCGGCGACCGGGGTCTGCACCGTGCCCAGCGGAAAACCGTTCTCCTCGCGGCGTTCCACCCACAGCGAGGCGACGTCGCGGGAGAGCCGGCGCATGGTCGAGAAGGCCCGGGCGCGTTCGGCGGTCGAGACCACACCGCGGGCGTCCAGCACGTTGAAGGTGTGTGAGCACTTGAGCAGGTTGTAGTAGGCCGGCACCGGCAGCCGGCGCTCGATCATCAGCGTCGCCTCGGCCTCGTGCAGGTCGTACAGGCGGCGCGCGGTGTCGATGTCGGCGTCGTCCAGGTAGTAGCGGCTCATCTCGTACTCGACCTGACCGAACGCCTCGCCGTAGGTGATGCCCGGCGCGTACTGGATGTCCTTGAAGTGGTTGACCCCCTGAAGGGCCATGACGATGCGCTCGAGCCCGTAGGTGATCTCCACCGAGGTCGGCGACAGGGTCACGCCGCCCATCTGCTGAAAGTAGGTGAACTGGGTGATCTCCATGCCGTCGAGCCAGACCTCCCAGCCCAGGCCCCAGGCGCCGAGGGCGGGGGAGGCCCAGTTGTCCTCGACGAACCGCACGTCGTGCGCGTCCAGGTCGATGCCGATGGCCGCCAGGGACTCCAGGTACAGCTCCTGGGGGTTGCCCGGGTCGGGCTTGAGGATCACCTGGAACTGGGTGTGCGTCTGCAGCCGGTTCGGGTTCTCGCCGTAGCGGCTGTCGTCGGGGCGCACGCTGGGCTCGACGTAGGCGACCCGCCAGGGTTCCGGTCCCAGGACCCGCAGGGCGGTGGCCGGGTTGGCCGTACCGGCGCCGACCTCCGTGTTGAAGGGCTGCACGGTCATGGCGCCCTGCTCCGCCCAGTAGGCCGTGAGCCGGGACAGGACTTCCTGGAACTTCAGCATGTCAACTTCCATCGAAACGGGGGTGGCCGGCGGTGCAGGCGGAGTCTATCGACGCCCCCGGTCTGCATCGCCTGCTGCACGTACCGGGCGACCCGCTGTTCACCTGCTCCAGCAGTGACGACCACATCTGGCAGGTGGCCTGACCCCGGCAGTCCTCATCTTTCCCGCCGGCCGGCCGATGGTTGAAGGAGGTTTGCCGAGGGCAAGGGGACATGGTGAGGGCCTGGACGGGTCAGTGGCGTGCGGGCACGGGATACGCGGATCCGTTGCCGGCCTGGGACGGCCCGGCGACGTTGGTGATGGTCTTCGGTGCCGCGGCGGTGCTGGAAGCCACCGACAGCAGCCCGCTGCCCGAGGTGCTGGCGGCCTATCCGACCTCCGTGGTGATCGGTTGCTCGACCGCGGGCGAGATCCTGGGGGAGAGGGTCGAGGACGGCACCCTCACCGTGGCCGTCACCAGCTTCGCGAGCACCCGCCTGCAGCTGATCACCCGGGACATGAGCGCATCCCGCGACTCGCACCAGATCGGCCGGGAGCTGGCCGAGGAGCTGGCCGCCGGTGATCCCGGGCTGAAGGGGATCATCGTGCTCTCCGACGGCCTGCGCGCCAACGGCGCCGAGCTGGCCCGGGGCCTGAGCGAGGGGGGCCGGGGGCGGGCCCTGATCACCGGTGGCCTGGCCGGGGACGGCCACCGGTTCGACCGGACCTGGGTGCTGGTGGACGGGCGTCCCCGCACGGGCGCGGTGTGTGTGGTCGGGCTGAGCGGCCCGAACCTGCGGATCGGTCACGGCGCCGGGGGTGGCTGGAGCATCCTGGGGCCGGAGCGGAAGGTCACCCGCTCGGAGGGGAACGTGCTGTACGAGCTCGACGGTCAGCCGGCTCTGGGCCTGTACCGCAACTATCTCGGCGAGCAGATGGGCGACACCCCCGAGGCGACGTTGTTGTTCCCCCTCTCGGTGCGCACCCCCGACGGTGCCCAGAGCGCGGTCGTGCGCACGGTCCAGGCGTTCGACGAGCAGCAGCAGAGCATGGCCTTCACCGGTGACATCCGGCAGAACTCGGTGGCCCGGCTGATGCGCGCGAACATCGACGAGCTGGTCGAGGGGGCGGGGGACGCGGTCAAGGGGGCCGAGCTGATGCCCGGCCTCCCGGTGATGACCCTGGTGATCAGTTGCGTCGGGCGTCGCGCGGTGCTGGGCCAGCGCACGGAGGACGAGCTGGAGACGGTGGCGTCGAGGTTGCCGACCGACGCGCTGATCGCCGGCTTCTACTCCTACGGGGAGATCTCACCGATCGGGGAGAAGACCTCCGGGCTGCTGAACCAGACCCTCACCATCACGACGTTCCAGGAACTGCCGTCATGACCTCCCCTCCGGAGCAGGATCCGGACCGGCAACCCGAGCTGCACCGGCTCCTGGTCCGCCAGCTGCGCCGGCTGAGCCTGGACCCGCAGCAGCCATCGGCGCCGGAGGTCTGGACCCGGCTGCTGGCGGTGGTGTCGGCCACGTACGAGCAGGCCGACAAGGACCGGTACCTGCTGGAGCGCTCGCTGGAGGTGTCGTCCACCGAGATGCGCGGCCTGCACGACAGTCTGAGCCGCACGGCGCTGATGGACGAGCTGACCGGCCTGCCCAACCGTCGCGCCCTGCTGGAACGGCTGCAGCAGCTGATCGCGTCGCAGCATCAGGACGGCCCGGTGGTGGCGGTGCTGTTCATCGACCTCGACGGGTTCAAGCTGATCAACGACAGCCTGGGGCACGAGGCCGGCGACGAGCTGCTGGTGCTGACGGCCGAGCGGCTGCGCGCGGTCTGTCGCCGAGGTGATGTCGTGGCCCGGCTGGGCGGGGACGAGTTCATCGTGGCCGGCTCGTTCGCCACCCCCGGCCGGGCGCAGGAACTGGCCGAGCGGATCGCCGTGGAGCTGGAACGACCGCTGACGATCAAGAGCTGCGAGGTGGTGGTCAGCGCGAGCATCGGCGTGGCCCTGAACACCGTGGAGGACGCGGTGCCCGGTCCCGGTACCGACACCATCCTGCAGCGCGCAGACCTGGCCATGTACGCCTCGAAACGGGGCGGGCGGGCCCGTCTGAGCGTCTTCGACACCCAGATGCAGCTCGACGTCGACCGCAAGATGCGCATCGTCTCGCAGCTGCGCACCGCCATCTCCGCCGGTCAGCTGAACCTGCGCTACCAGCCGGTGATGCGCCTGGACCGGCACCAGATCATCGGCGCCGAGGCGCTGGTGCACTGGCAGCCGGCCGGTTCCCCGTCGCTGACCGCCGCGGAATTCGTGCCGATCGCCGAGGAGTACCGGATGATCGGCGATCTGGACACCTGGGTGCTGCGGGAGGCATGCCGCCGGGCCGCGCACTGGCGCCCGGGCCGGGGCCGGATCTCGGTGAACCTGTCGGTGCAGACCTTCGAGGCGATCGACGTGGTCGACCTGGTGAACGAAACGCTGCAGGAGACCGGGCTGGCGGCCAACCAGCTGGTGATCGAGCTGGTCGAGGAGGCGTTCGGGGCCGACAGCCCGGCCGTCGCGCAGAACCTGGCCGGGGTGCACCGGATGGGTGTGCGGCTGGCGATGGACCACTTCGGCTCCGGCACCTGTCCCCTGGCCCGGCTGAGGACCGTGCCGGTGCAGGTGCTGAAACTGGACGAGTCGATGACGGCCACCGTCGACCGGCACGAGGCCGGGGCCGCCATCGCCGGCGCGGCGGTGGGCATGGGTCACGCTCTCGGGCACCTGGTCATCGCCGAAGGTGTGGAACGCCCGGCTCAGGCCGACGTTCTGCGCGCCCTGGGCTGTGATTCCGCCCAGGGGCCGCTGTTCGGGTTCTCCGGTCGGCCCGAGGTGCTGGATGCCCTGTTCGCCTCGACCAATCGGCCACCGATCGCCGCGGGCTGAGGAACCTTCTGGAATAGTGGCCCGGCGTGGGCATCAAACGCGACGGACCCGGGACGTCGGTGGGGCGGGTCGTCTCGCTGTGGCACTATCCGGTCAAAGGGCTTTCGGCGCAGCCGTTGTCCGAGGTGGAGCTGACGCCGGGGGCCGGTTTCCCGGCCGACCGGATCTGGGCGCTGGCCCGTCCGGGAGGCGACTACCACCCCGGACGGCGCACCCCGGTGAGCAAGCACCAGTTCTTCGTGCTGGTGAAGGAGGAACGGCTCGCCGGCCTGAACACCCACCTGGACGCCGACAGCGAGAACTTCACCGTGAGCGTGCGCGAGCACGTCGTCCTCCAGGAGAACTGGACCACGCCGCAGGGCCGCGAGCGGAGCATGGCGTTCTTCGCCCGGGTGCTCGACCTGCCGGCGGGGGTGCTGCCGGTGCTGGCCCGCGAGGACGGCCGCCGGTTCACCGACGTCTCGGTGGTGTCGGACGCCCTGATGAACGCGGTCTCCATCATCAACCTCGCCTCCGTGCGCGACCTGGAGCAGCGCACCGGCCTGTCGATCGACCCGTTACGCCTGCGGGCCAACATCTATGTCGACGGCCTGCCCGCCTGGAGCGAACTGGGTCTGGTCGGCAGCGACATCACGATCGGCCAGGCCCGGCTGCACGGCGTGCGCACCACGCACCGGTGCGCGGCGACCGAGGTGAACCCGGCCGACGCCCGTCGTGACATCCCGCTGCCGCGCCTGCTGGTGCAGCACATCGGCACCGACGAGATCGGCGTCTACGGCGAGGTCATCGACGGTGGAGCGGTCAAAATTGAGGACGAGGTGGTCTGGTGAGCGACCGAAGGCTCCGGGTGAGCGCGAAAAGGATGCTGACATCGTCCATCTGCGAGATCGAACTGCGTGACCCGGCCGGCAGCGCTCTACCGCCGCACCCACCCGGTGCGCACGTGTCGCTGGAGACCCCGGCGGGTCAGCGCCGTAGCTACAGCATCACCAACCCGGCGTCCGAGACCGACCGTTACGTGATCGCGGTGCACCGGCAGCCGGACGGACGAGGTGGCTCGGTGAGTGTGGTCGACGACACCGAGATCGGTTCCCTGCTCACTGTTTCCGCTGCCACCAGTACCTTCGATCTGGTCGAGGCACCGCGCTACCTGCTCGTGGCCGGTGGCATCGGCATCACCCCGATCCGCTCGATGCTGCATCACCTCCTCGAGCAGGCGCGGGCCCGGGTGCGGCTGGTGTACCTGACCCGCACCCGCGAGGAGACCGCCTACGCCGAGGAACTCGCTCATCCGGACCTGATGGACGTGGTGGTGCTCCATCACAGCGCCGTCTCCGGCCGCGCCGACCTGTGGCCGTGGCTGGCCGAACCCGACGACCAGACCCACGTCTACTGCTGCGGGTCCACGGCCCTGATGGACGAGGTGCGGGCGCTCACCATGCACTGGCGGCCCTCCCACATCCATTTCGAGGACTTCGCCGGGGTCGACGCCCTCGGCGGCACGAGCGCCCCGTTCACTCTGACCTGGGAACCCACCGGCGAGCCGATCGGCGTGGCCGCCGGCGAGACGGCGCTGGATGCCTTGCGGCGCAGCGGAGTACGCACCCCCAGCTCCTGCGGGTCGGGCACCTGCGGCACCTGCCGGCTGCGTCTGGTCGCCGGCCAGGCCGAGCACCGCGACCTGGTGCTGACAGCGCAGGAACGGGAATCCTTCGTGATGCCGTGCGTCTCCCGGGCCGCGGGCGAGGCGATCACCGTGGCGCCGCTCTGACCGGCTTCCCGTTCTGCCCTCCGCGGTGCGCGGGCGTACTGCTCAGCCGGGGATGTCCGTCCGGCGGCCGTCGGCGAGCACCAGCACGGCCCGGATCCCGGCCTGTCCGGCGAGCCACTCGCCCGCCCGCCGGGGTCCCATGGCCACCGCGGCGGTGGCGTACACGTCGGCGGTGACGATGTCCGGGGCGATGACGGTGACCGACGCCAGTTCGGTGCGGCGGCGCCCGGTGTGCGGGTCGAGGATGTGCGCGCCCCGCTGGGCCGTGCCCGAGGTGGCCACCGCGACCGGGCCGGTGGCCTCGAGAGTCTCCAGCAGCCGGGAGGAATCGTGTGGATCGCTGATCCCGACCCGCCAGCCGCGGCCGGGTTCCGGGGCGCCCAGGCACAGGACGTCCCCTCCGCCGTTGACGCAGTGGTCGCGGGACCCGGCCGCGGCCAGGATGCCGGAGGCCTCCTGGACCGCCCAGCCCTTCACGTATCCGGAGGGGTCGAGGTGGTCACCGTCGGGGCGGGCACTGAAGTAACCGTCGGTAAGGTGTTCCAGGCGCTCGCACTCCTGGAGCACCCGGCGGACGTCCGGTGAGGCGTCCGGCAGCCGCAGGTCGCCGGAGCGCAGGCGGCTGATCTGGCTGTCCTCACGGTAGGTGGAGAACATCGCGTCGATGGCATGGATCCGGGCCAGGGCTTGTTCCAGAGACCCGGTCGCGAGCCCGCGGCCGGTGATCCGGAACGAGAAGACCGTGCCCATGCAGGGTTCGGCGTGGACTGCCGGCGCGCTGGTGGTGGTCACGTCAGACCCGCCTGATCCAGGGCCGACTGCAGGGACTGGCGGTAGCCGTCGCTGGTGTAGGTCGCACCGGAAATGGTGTCCACCTGGGCGCTCTGCTGCTGCACCGCCTCCTGGATCAGCTCGGGGCCGGCCCAGGAGTTGATCTGCTGCGAGTGCCCGTCGAAGGCGGTGAGCTGGGCGAACGAGACGTCGGTGATCTTCTTGTTCGTCACCGTGACCTGTACCTGGATGATGCCGTAGCGGGTGGTCACCGCGTCGCCCGTGTAGGTGCTCGACGTCGCCGATCCGTTGGAGCTGGAGCCGGAGCTGGAGTCCGAGCTGGCGCTGGAGCCCGAGGTGTCGGCCGCGGTGGTGGTGAGGATCGGTGAGTTCTGGGTCTGCGTCTTGAGGGACAGCAGGGCGACGATCCCGGCGACCGTCGCCGTGCTGGTCAGCACGAGGCGATTCATGATGGGGCTCCTTCGGGGGCGCGGTGCCGTCAGAACGTGAACGACTCGTGGTGGACGGCGGCGCGGGGGACACCTTCGCGGCGCAGGTTGTGGATGACCCGGCCGACGAGTTCGTCCGGGCCGCAGAGGTAGACCTCGTGCTCGCGCAGATCCGGCAGAAGGTATCGAAGTTGCCGCCGGGAGAGATGGTCGGTGGATCGGCGGTCGCCGACCAGGTATTCCAGACGGGCGCCGCGGGCCGCGGCGATCTGCTGGATCTCCTGCCACAGCACCAGGTCTGAGGTGTCGCGGGCACGGTAGAGGAGGGTCAGGCCGCCGGGGGCGGCGGGGATCGTCTCGAAGAGCGCCCTCAGCGGGGTGATCCCGATGCCGATCCCGATCAGGAGCACCTTGCCGCTGGCCCGTCCCCGGGACGAGCGCCGGTCCAGGTCGCCGGTGAAGGAGCCGTAGGGGCCCTCCGCGAGGACCCGGGTGCCGGGGCGCAGGTGGGCCAGTGCTGCGCTGTGGGTTCCGGCGGTCTTGACCGTGATGCGTAGCCGGTCCCCGGCCGGAGGGGCCGAGAGGGAATAGGGGTTGGCCGCGGCCCAGAGCCCGGGGGTGAGGAACCGCCAGCGGAAGAACTGTCCCGGCCGGGCGTCGAGCCGGGCCAGGTTCCGGCCCCGCACGGTGACGGACACGGTGTCGGTGCCGTGCGGCACGACACTCTCGACGCGCAGGGTGTGCCGGGTGAGGTTCAGCAGGGGGGTCAGTAGGCGGTACCACAGCAGCAGGGTCCCGACCACGGCGTACAGGGCCAGCCACACGACCTGCACCCGACGGTCGGTGAAGTCGGCGCCCGCGGAGAACTGGTGGGTGAAGGTGAGGGCGATGGCCAGGTAGGTGAGCAGGTGCACCAGGTGCCAGGTCTCGTAGGCCAGACGGCGGCGGGCCGCGCGGGCGGAGGTGACGCCGACGAGCAGGAAGAGGCCCAGGGCGGCGGTCGCCATCAGCATGTCGAAGCTGGTCAGCAGGGCCCGGACCTGGGCCAGGAGCCCGGTGTGGCCCTCGACCGTGTACCCGGCGACGATCAGCAGGGTGTGCACGACGGCCAGACTGACCACGTAGCGGCCACCGGCGGCGTGCCAGCGGGCCAGCCGGTCGGCGCCGACGCCTCGTTCCAGGGCGGGGACCCGGGCCATCAGGGCCAGCACCACGAGCACGGCGTACCCGGCGGCGAGCCCGGTGATCCTCCCGGCGTTGGTGAGCAGCCCGCCCGTACCGGAGACGAAGGTGGTGTCCTGCCACCACAGGCCGAGCACCGGTGCAGCCCCGAGCGCGATCAGTGTGAGGGCGGCCACCGGCGTGATCCGGGCCCGGCCGGGAGCCGGCGGAAACGGGGCGGTGTGCTGGTGGGGCGGTGAGATCGCGGTCATGGGGCCTCCTGGCTCGATGGCTCCACGGTGACCGGTCTACCTCTGTGATTGTTCTCAGGAAGCTGGGACGGAGCCGGGAGTGGCACCAGAATCGGCTGGGAGGGTCAGGGTCACGGTGGTGCCCTCGTCCGTCGAGGTGAGTCCGACGTCACCCAGATGGGCCTGCACGATCGCGGCGACGATGGCCAGCCCGAGTCCGCTGCCGCCGGAGCGGTGGACGTCGCCCCGCGCGAACCGCTCGAAGGCCCGCGGTACCAGATCGGCGGGCATGCCCGGGCCGTCGTCCCGGACCTCGATGCTCGTGCGCCGGCTGAGTTCCCGCACGTGCAGGGTCACGGTGGTGCCGGCGGGTGTGTGGGTGGCCGCGTTCGTCAGGAGGTTGGCCAGCACCTGGGCCAGGGCGTGGGTGTCGCCGTGCACGGTGACCGGGTGATCGGGCAGGGAGAGCTTCCACCGGTGCCCGGGGTTGGCGGTGCGGGCGTCGTCGAGCGCCTCCAGGGCCAGCCGGACGATGTCGACCGGTTCGTGGGCCAGGGGGCGGCCGTTGTCCAGGCGCGCCAGCAGCAGCAGGTCGTCGACGAGGTGACGCATGCGCTGCGACTGCGCGGTGATCCGTCCCAGCGATCGGTTCACCCCCTCGGGCAGGGAGTCTCCCCCCTCGCGCCGGGCGAGTTCCGCGTGACTGAGGATCACGGCTACCGGTGTGCGCAATTCGTGGCTGGCATCGGTCAGGAACCGGCGCAGGCGCACCTCGGTGTCGGCCCGGGTGTGCAGAGCCGACTCGACCTGTTCCAGCATGGCATTGAAAGCACTGATGAGAACGTCGATCTCGCTGCCGGCGGACTGCTGGTCGAGGCGGCGCGGCAGGGAGACCTGCTGCGCGGTCAGGGGCAGGCCGGCCACCACAGCGGCAGTGGCGGACACCCGGGCCAGAGGCCGGAGCATGACTCTCACCAGTGAGGCGGCCACGACCACCAGGGTCAGGAGGGCGACGGTGGAGACCCCGGCCACGGCCAGGACGAGTACGCGGACCGTGTGCTCGATCGGCTCGGCGGGCAGTCCGGCGACCAGCAGGTCACCGTCCCGGCCGGCCGTGACGACGATGCGGTAGTCGCCCAGTCGAGGCAGCTCCACCGTGACCGGACCCGCCGCGTCCGTGAACTGCGCGAGGCGCTGACGGGCCGTCAGGGGAACCTGCGTGGAGGTGCGGTCGTCACCGATGATCGCGGCGTCCGTGACCTTTCCCCCGTACAGGCGGGCGCCGAGGGTGCCGGCCAGCTGACCCTCGACCCGGCCGAAGCGCTCGGCGGTGTCGGCCGAGTCGTCGTCGCTCTCGCCGTCGTACTCCAGTGAGACCGCGAAACGGTTACCCGCAGCCTCCAGCTGGGCGTCCAGACGGGAGAGCAGGACGTGCCGGACCAGCAGCGCGGTGGCGAGCGCGGTGGCGGCGAAACCGATGGACAGGGCCAGGGCCAGGACGGCGATGAGCCGGCCCCGCAGGGTGCGGGGAAGCCCGGGACGGATCATCGGCCGGCCGGTTTGAGGATGTACCCGATGCCGCGCACCGTGTGGATCATCGGTTCCCGTCCCCGGTCGATCTTCTTGCGCAGGTAGGAGATGTACAGCTCGACCACGTGGGCGTCACCACCGAAGTCGTAGTTCCAGACCCGGTCCAGGATCTGCGTCTTGGACAGGGCGCGGCGCGGGTTGCGCATGAGGAAGCGCAGGAGCTCGAACTCGGTCACGGTCAGGTCGACCCGATCGCCGCCCCGGGTGACCTCACGGGCGTCCTCGTCCATCACCAGGTCCCCGACCACGAGCCCGTTCCCGCCGATGCCCGGGGCCGGGTCGGACGCGAGCCGGGCCCGGCGCAGGAGCCCTCGCAGGCGGGCCAGTAGTTCCTCGGTGGCGAACGGTTTGGTCAGGTAGTCGTCGCCACCGGCCGCGATACCCGCCACCCGGTCTTCCAGGCTGTCGCGGGCGGTCAGGAACAGCACGCACACGTCCGGGTCGACCGCGCGCAGGCCGCGCAGCACCTCCAGGCCGGTCGTGTCGGGGAGCATCACGTCCAGGACGACGATGTCGGGCGGGTCCTGCGCCGCCAGCCGGACGGCCCCGGCGCCGTCGCCCGCGGTCCGGACCTGCCATCCCTCCAGTGTGAGGATGCGGGCCAGCGCATCGGCCAGGTCCTGCTCGTCCTCGACGACGAGCGCCCGGACGACGGAGCCGGGGGCGGACGAGGAGGTGGAGGTCATTGCCCCAGCATGCCCGGGCCGGAGGTGCGATGCGGCGGCGGAACTTCTGCGTTTCCTCTGCAACCCGCCGGTCCGGCCCCCGGGAGGAGATCAGCCTCCATGATCTTGAACAGCGTCACCGGGTCAGGAGGTGCTCAGCCGGGCACACCGGCCCGGTCCGGAGGAGGCACATTCATGTTCGACACCGTTGCCGGGCTGCCCCTGCATCCCCTGATCGTCCACGCGAGCGTGGTCATGATCCCGATCGCGGCGATCACCGTGCTGGGCAGCGCCCTGTCCGCGCGGTTCCGCGGTTGGGCCGGACCGGTACCGCTGCTGCTGACCGCGGCCTCGCTGGTGTTGTACCCGATCTCCACCGAGTCCGGGGAGTCACTGGAACAGGTGGTCGGGCACGAGCCACTCATCGAGAAGCACGCCGAGCTCGCCGACGGTCTACTGCCCTGGCTGATCGTGCTCGCCGTGGCCGCCGTCGCAGTCACCTGGTGCTGGTGGAGGGAACGTTCAGAACGCTCCGAGGGCCGGGACGAGCAGGACTCGACGACCGGCCGGGTCGTCCTGGTCGCCGTCGCGGCGCTGTCGCTGGTGGCGGCGATCGGTACGGGTCAGCAGGTGGTCCGGATCGGGCACAGCGGCGCCGAGTCCGCCTGGGGAGACACCGTCTCGGGGAACTGACCGGCGACGGCCTGTTCCGAGCCGCGCACGACCTCACCCGAGCCGGGCGGGAGTAGGTTGCCGGGCATGTCTGTCGTTCGTTTCCGCGGGGGTGCCGTGCGCGGCCTCTCCCGCCCCGGTTCCACCGCCTTCCTCGGTATCCCGTTCGCCCAGGCGCCGGTGGGAGAGCGTCGCTAGCGCCCTCGACGGCACCAGTCAGCACTGCACCGACATCCCCTTCGCCTTCGACCTGCTGGATGCCGAGGGGGTGGAACGCGTGCTGGGCGAGAAGCCTTCCCAGGGGCTGGCCGACACCCTGCACGCGGACTGGGTGGGATTCGTGAAGACGGGCCAGATGCCCTGGACCCCGGCCGAACCCGACACCCTCACGCGCGCCCGCCGCTACGAGAACGAAGGATCCTTCGAGGCGGAGCAGGCCTACCGGTTCGAGGTCGGCCTGGCCGTGACCGAGCGCCACGAGCACTGAGGCGCCGGCTGGTGACGGGCCTCAGACGAGGCCCTTCTCCTGCAGCCACTCCTTCGCGACCTCGTCCGCGGGGTCCTGATCGATCTGGACCTTGGCGTTCAGGGCGGTCAGGGTGTCGGTGTCGAGGGCCTTCGAGATCGAGTTCAGCACCTCCTGGGCCTCTGCCGGCACCGATGAGGTGTTCACCAGGGGGATGACGTTCTGCACGCCGAACACGTTCTCGGGGTCGGTGAGGGCGACGAAGCCGCGGTCTTCGATCTCGGGGGTGGTCGAGTAGAGGATCGCGGCGTCGACGGTGCCCTTCGTGAGGGCGTTGACGGTCAGGGGCCCCGCCGTGTCGAGTGACGTGAATTCCTTGAAGTCGAGCCCGTAGACCTTCTTCAGCCCGACCAGGCCCTGGTAGCGGGTCTTGTCCTCCGGCGCGCCACCGAAGGTCATGGAGGCGGCGAAAGGCCGGAGACCGGCCCGACTGAGGCGTCTCAGCGGGCCAGAGCCACCAGTTCGGCCCGCGTGCGGGCGCCGGCCTTGCGCAGCAGGTTCGACACGTGGAACTTCACCGTGTTCTGGCTGATCCCCAGATCCCGGGCGATCTCCTGGTTGCGCCCTCCGCCCACCAGCAGCTGCAACACCTCGCGCTCGCGCGGGCTGAGCTCGATGCTCTCCTCCAGGGGCAGTACCGGCGCCGGTGGGTCCAGGGGCAGGGTGATGCTCAGGTCCGAACCCCAGCCGGGCGTCGAGGACACGTCCAGCCGACCGTCCAGGGCCGCGACGTTCTCGGCGATCGGCCGCAGTGCGTCGTCGTGGGCGCTCAGTTCCCCCCGCCCGTCGTCACGGATGCGGACCAGGAGGTTCAACCCGTCGCAGTCCCACTGGATCCGCACCCGCCGGGTCTCCCCGGCGTCCACCATCGCCAGGACGGCTGTGCGCACCATGGCGCGGGCCGCGTGCGCGACCTCACCGGGCAGCGCCCGCCCCTTGGCGGGCGGCTCGATGAACTGCACGTCGAGGTCACCGAACCGCACCAGGGGACGCAGGTCGTTGCGCAGGCGCGAGAACGCGCCGACCACCGGCTCGAGGATGGCGCTGCGCTGCTGATCGGTCTGCGTGCGCAGGCTCACCAGGGCCGCGGCGGCCAGGTCGATGGCCATCGTGCGCGCGGCCCGGTCGTCCAGCCGGGGCGAGCGCAGGACCGCCAGCAGCGACTCCAGCGTGACCGCGTGGCGGTCGGCCAGTTCCGCGACCACGCGGGCGTGGTCGACCACGAACTGACGCGAGGCCGGCGACGGGAGTCTCGCTGAATCGTCCATCACATCGTCCATACGCCTGAACCTACCCGACGAGCCGTCCTACCCGAACGGGTAGGACGAACGCTCCGGTGGGGGAGCAGCCCGGAACTCGCCCGATCGGCAGACTCGTGGTGTGACCACGAAAACGGTTTCTGCACAGGCATCCTTGATCGCCATCGCCGATGAGCTCCGCGCCTGCGCCAGCCTGCTGGCGGTGTCGGACATCGACCGGTTCGCCCGGTTGCTCCACGACGCCGACCGGGTCTTCGTGCACGGCGCGGGCCGTTCCGGTCTCGCCCTGCGGATGACCGCGATGCGGTTGATGCACCTGGGCCTGGTCGTCCATGTGGTCGGTGAGGTGACGGCCCCCGCGATCGGCAAGGGCGACGTGCTCCTGGTCGCCAGCGGGTCCGGCGCCACCCCGGCCATCGTCCGCGCCGCGGAGACGGCCGTCGCCGCCGGGGCGCAGATCGCGGCCGTCACCACGGCCCCGGACTCACCGCTGGCTGCCCTCGCCGACGAGAGCGTCATCATGCCCGCGGCCGACAAGCTCGATCGCTCGGCGAGCGTCAGTATTCAGTATGCCGGAAGCCTTTTCGAGCAGTCACTGGTCGTGCTGGGAGACGCGCTCTTCCACGCCCTGTGGTCGGAGTCCGGTGCCTCGGCGGACGAACTGTGGCCCCGGCACGCCAATCTCGAATGATCACCCCGCAACCAACACCCCAGTATCGAGGACCATCATGAAGCTGCAGTTCGCCATGGACACGCTCACCACCGACGCCGCTCTCGAGCTGGCCGCCGCGGCCGCCCCGCACGTCGACATCCTGGAGCTCGGCACGCCGCTCATCAAGAGCGCCGGGCTCTGCGCCATCACCGCGGTGAAGGCGGCGCACCCCGACAAGGTGGTGTTCGCCGACCTCAAGACGATGGACGCCGGTGAGCTCGAGGCCGACATCGCCTTCACCGCCGGCGCCGACCTCGTCACCGTTCTCGGTGTGGCCGGTGACAGCACGATTGCGGGGGCGGTGAAGGCGGCGCGCAAGCACGGCAAGGGCATCGTCGTCGACCTCATCGGTGTGCGTGACAAGGCCGCCCGCGCCCAGGAGGTCGTCGCCCTCGGTGCCGAGTTCGTCGAGATGCACGCCGGTCTCGACGAGCAGGCCGAGGAGGGCTACAGCCTCGACGCGCTGCTGGACGCGGGCAAGACCTCGGGCGTCCCGTTCTCCGTCGCCGGTGGCGTGAGCGTCACGACCATCGCCGCCGTGCAGGACTCGGGCGCCCAGGTCGCCGTCGCCGGTGGTGCGATCTACGGCGCCCCCGACGTGTCGGCAGCCGCTGCCGCGTTGCGCGCCGCGATCCGCTGAATATCGAACGGGCAGCGCAGGAGATCCTGATCCCGGGAGCTGGGTCCGACCAGTAGCTCGAAGGCGCCCGGCTCGACCACCCGGCGGCCGGAGGCATCGACGATCGAGCACTGCGCCGCCGGGAGCGTGAGCTCCACCTCGAGCGACTGCCCGGGGTCGACATCCACCTGGGTGAAGGCCTTGAGCTCGCGCTGGGCCCAGGTCACCGACGTGACCAGGTCGCTGACGTACACCTGAACGGTTTCCCGGGCCGGGCGCTCTCCCCGGTTCGTCAGGGTGACGAAGGCAGTCACGTCGTCATCGGGGGAGACCTGGTCACGGGGGATCCGCAGGCCGGAGTACTCGATCCGGGTGTAGCTCAGCCCTTCTCCGAACGCGAACAACGGTTCCTGGGTCAGATCGGCGTAGCGGTTGCCGTGCTGGCCCCGGATCTGGTTGTAGTACACGGGAAGTTGCCCGGCGTGGCGGGCGAACGTGATCGGGAGCCGGCCGGTGGGCTCGATCATCCCGAGCACCAGTTCGGCGATCGCCGTGCCACCTTCCATCCCGGGGTTGAAGGCCTCGATGATCGCGGCCGCCCCGAGGAAAGATTCCGGCAGGGTGGAGGGCTTGCCCTGCACCAGCACGATCACGACCGGCTTGCCGGTGGTGAGAAGCCTTTCCACGAGGGCAATCTGACCCCCTTGTAGATCGAGGGTCGCGGTGGATCGCCCCTCGCCGGTCAGGGCGACGGTGTCGCCCACCACCGCGATCACGTAGTCGGCTTCCGCGGCGGCCTCCTGCGCGTCGTCCAGCAGCGCGGGATCGGCCGGGGCGGCGACGAACAACGGCGGACGCGGCTGGCCGTCGGGGAACGTCGGCCCCTCGGGGTCGGGTCGCAGGTCGCCGATGTCGGCACCCCGGCGGTGCATCACGGTCCAGCTCGCCGGGACGGTGCGCCGGAAACCGTCCAGGACGGTGCTGGTGTCTTCGCGCGGGTGGCCGTCCGGCATCCAGTCGACCTGCCCGGAGGCGCCGGCCCAGTCGCCGAGCTGGGCGTGCACGTCGTCGGCGTTGGGACCGACCACCAGCACGGTGCGAGCGGTCGCGGCGCTGGTGTCCAGCGGGAGCGTGCCGTCGTTGCGCAGCAGCACCAGGCTGCGGCGGGTGAGCTCGCGGTTGAGGGCGCGGTGCTCGGCGCTGCCGATGACCTCTTCCTGGCGGGTGCGGTCGGGCAGCCGGGGATCCTCGAACAGTCCCAGCTCGAACTTCAGCGTGAGGATCCGGCGCACGGCCGCGTCGATCGCGGCCTCGTCCAGGGTTCCGTCGGCCACGGCCTCCTGGGCCGCGGTGAAGAACTGCGGGGTGGTCATCACCAGGTCGTTGCCGGCGTCGACGGCGATCGCCGCGGCCTGCTGGTCGCTCTCGCAGACCCGCTGCTCCCAGACCATCCGCCCGACGTTGTCCCAGTCGGTGACCAGGGTTCCGGTGAAACCCCATTCGCCCTTGAGCACGTCGTCGAGCAGCCACTTGTTCGCCGTGACCGGCACCCCGTCGATGGCCTGGTAGCCGAGCATGAAGGTGCGGCAACCCGCCCGCGCGGCCTTCTCGAACGGCGGCAGGAACCAGGAGCGCAGCCTGCGGGGCGACATGTCGGCCTCGCTGGCGTCGCGGCCGCCCTGGGTCTCGGAGTACCCGGCGAAGTGCTTGGCCGTGGCCAGCACGGCGGTCGGGTCGTCCAGGCCGGTGCCCTGGTAGCCGCGGACCATGGCGACCCCGAGCTCCCCGATCAGGTGCGGGTCCTCGCCGAACGTCTCGTCCACCCGTCCCCACCGCAGGTCGCGGGCGATGCACAGCACCGGCGAGAAGGTCCAGTGCAGGCCCGTCGCGGCGATCTCCAGAGCCGTGGCCCGCGCCGAGGCCTCGACCAGATCGACGTCCCAGCTGCAGGCCATGCCGAGCTGGGTCGGGAAGATCGTCGCTCCCGGCCAGAACGAGTGCCCGTGGATGCAGTCGTCGGCCATCAGCAGTGGAATCTGCAGGCGCGTGGCCAGGACCAGTTCCCGGGCCTCGAGCATGCGCTGCGGGGAGGCGTGCAGCAGCGACCCGGCGAGCTTGCCCCGGACCGCCTCGTCCAGGTCCGAGCCGGCGTCCAGCTGGAGCATCTGGCCCACCTTCTCGGCCAGGGTCATCCGTTCGAGCAGGTCCTCGACCCGGGCGCCGATCGGTGCGCTGGGGTCGAGATAGGTCTGCGTGCCGGTCAGAGACTCGTGCGTCGTCATCGACGGACCCTTTCTGGTGCGGATCTGGTGCGGATCTGGTGCGGATTCGCTGCGGATTGCGGTGCGGATGCTGCGGTTGACCGGATTTCACACCGTAGCGAATCGTCGGCGGCCGCCCGCGCGCAGGCGATGCGGGATCTCTACCCCCAAAGGATCGTTTGACGGTCGCGGTCCCCGGTGCGACGCTGCGGTGGTGTCTTCCCTCGACGAGCTCCGGGCGACTGCCCACCCCATCCGCCTGCGCCTGCTGTCCCTGCTCACCGGAACCGCCATGAGCGCGGCCGAGGCGGGCCGTGAACTGCAGTTGTCGCAGGCCAGCGCCAGCTACCACCTGCGGGTGCTCGAGCGGGCCGGCCTGATCCGGGTCGTGGAGGTGGTGCGGCTGCGGGGCGGGGAGGCCAAGCGGTACCGGCACGAGTCCTCGGCCCGGCCCTTCGACCCGCAGCGTGCCCAGAGCGCCGAGCCGGTGAACGTGACGGCCGAGGAACACGCCCAGTACGTGGGGGCCATGGCCGAGGAACTCCACCGTCGTGCGGCTCTGCGGAACGAGGGACCGCAGATGTACACCGATGCCGAACTCTGGGTCGACCCCCAGACCTGGCGCCGCGTCGTCGCCCTCGTCGGGGAGGCCTCGGCCCTGCTGCACGCCCAGGCCCAGGCACCCCGGACCCCGAGAACGTCCCCGGTGTCGATGACCGCGGCCCTGTTCCCCGTGCGGCGCCCGTGACCGGCACCGTCCTGGCCACCCCGCGCCGGAGCCCGTTGCAGTACGCCTCGTTCCGGTGGCTCCTGGCCGCCCGCACCACGAGCATCCTCGGCAACGCGGTCGCACCCATCGCCCTGGCCTTCGCCGTGCTCGACCTGACCGGCTCGGCGACCGACCTCGGGCTGGTCGTGGCCTCCCGCTCGATCGCGAACGTGGCCGTGCTCCTGCTCGGCGGCGTCATCGCCGACCGCCTGCCCCGTCACGTCGTCCTGGTCGGCACCTCCCTGGCCGCGGCCGCCACGCAGGCAGCCGTGGCCGCCCTCGTCCTCACCGGATCGGCGACCATCCCCGGACTCGTCCTGCTCAGCGTCGCCAACGGCGCGGTCGCCGCCGTCAGCCTGCCCGCCGCCGCGGCCCTGGTGCCCGACACCGTGCCCGCCGACCTGCTCCGTCCCGCGAACGCGCTGCTGCGTCTGGGCCTGAACGCCTCGGGCATCCTCGGCGCCTCGGTCGGCGCCGGCGTGGTGGGCGTGCTCGGACCCGGTTGGGGCCTGACCCTGGACGCCGCCGGTTTCGCGCTCGCAGGAGTCCTTTTCGCCATGATGTCCGTGCCGAGGGCCCCGGCCCGCGATACGGCTGCCGCATCGGTCGTGAGTGACCTGCGCGAGGGGTGGCGCGAGTTCTCGGGCCGCCGCTGGGTATGGGTCGTCGTGGCCCAGTTCACCTTGCTCAATGCCGCTTTCGTCGGAGCCACCACCGTGCTGGGCCCGATCGTGGCCGATGCGACGTTCGGGCGCACGGGCTGGGGCCTGGTGGTCGCCGCCCAGACCGTCGGCCTGGCCCTCGGCGCCGTCATCGCCCTGAGGTGGCGACCGCGCCACGCTCTGGGCATCGGGGTGGCGCTCATGGCCGTCACGGCCGTTCCGGTTGCCGCGCTCGCCGTGGCCCCGGCCCTGCCCACCCTGATCCTGGCGTTCGCGGTCGGCGGCGTGGCTCTGGAGATCTTCGCCATCGCCTGGGACCAGTCCCTGCAGACCCATGTCCCCCGCGATGCCCTGTCGCGGGTCTACTCCTACGACATGGTCGGCTCGTTCGTCGCAGTTCCCGTGGGGGAGGCGCTGGTCGGGCCGCTGGCCCACATTTTCGGCACCGGAACGGTTCTGGGGGGTTGCGCGGTGATCATCGTGGGGGCGTCACTGGCCGCCGTCGGTGTTCGCGACGTGCGTCGTCTCCAGGTGCCGGTGATCGGCGGGACTTCTCCCTAGAGTGAACCGTGCCGGACTCATTCAGGGGGTATTCGTGTCGCAGGTTCGCGTCCACAACTTCACCGTCTCGCTCGACGGTTTCTCCGCCGGGGAGGGACAGAGCCTGGAGAGTCCCTTCGGCCACGCTCAGGGCCGGCTGATGGAATGGTTCATGGGCACCCGCACCTTCCGTGCGATGCACGGGGAGAACGACGGCAGCAACGGGGTCGACGAGGCGTTCGCCGGTCGCTGGGGGCCGGGCATCGGAGCCGAGATCATGGGCCGCAACAAGTTCGGCCCTCAGCGCGGCCCGTGGGAGAACGAGGACTGGAAGGGCTGGTGGGGCGACGACCCGGTGTTCCATACCCCGGTCTTCGTGCTCACCCACCATCCTCGGCCGTCGATCGAGATGAAGGGCGGCACGACCTTCCACTTCATCGACGCCGATCCGGCGCAGGCGCTGGCGCGGGCGAAGGAGGCCGCCGGTGGCCTCGACGTGCGCATCGGTGGAGGCCCGGCAACGGTGCGGCAGTTCCTCGCCGCTGATCTGATCGACCATCTGCACGTCGTGCTGGTGCCGATCATTCTCGGCCGGGGCGAACGGCTCTGGGAAGGACTCGAATCCCTGGAGGAACGTTTCTCCGTGGAATCGGTCTCCTCGCCCAGTGGTGTCACCCACCTGACTTTCACCCGCCGCCGCGGGTGAGGTGATGCGTCCTCAATTCTTGCCCCGTAGCACGGGCATCAGTTGCTGGAGGCGGTCCAGGTGAAGCCGACGCCTGCGGTCTTGTTCTGCGCGGCGTCCACGTCCTGGAGCGTGTAGGTGAACCGGTAGCGCTTGGAGTCGCCGTTGGCGGCGCTGTTCCAGCCGATCGTGGCGCCCGGCGCGGTGAGCGCCGCGACCTTGGTCTGGAGGTTGGTTGAACTGGCCGCGATCTCGCTGTTGGCGGTGGCGGCGGCACAGGTGCCGGTGGTCGAGACGTCTTCGATCTTGAAGGTCAGGTACGGCGCCAGATCGTTCGCACCGGCCGCGGCGCTGGTGTAGGCCGCGGAGAGATGCACGGTCGAGGGCAGGCTACCGGTGTAGTTGACGGTGATGCAGTTGGTGTCCGTGGAGCCGGGCTTCAGAGCCGTGGCGGTGAACAGCGACGTACCGCCGTCGTTGTCACCGATCGTCACGCTGCCGGAGGCGAAGGTGTTGGCGGTGTTGCCGGTGGAGGAGGTGAAGGCCGCGTAGGACGTGTGCCAGACCAGCAGTCCGCTGAGCAGCAGGCCCGACGTGAGGGCTGCCGGAACCGCGATACGTCGGCGAGTTGCTGCGTGCAAGGTCTGGACCTCCAGATCGGGCCGGCTCCGGGTGGGGCCGGTTTGCTTCCTGTGACGCCGTTCCCATCGTCCGCCGGCCCGCGAAGTTGACGCAGAGTGTTGCTTCGGTGACCGCGTCTACCCGTCCGGAGTAATCCAGCCCTCTTCGGCAGCGGACCGTGACGCCCCAATGCCTGGCAAGGCGGGGCACAACGGTGAAAGAGGGCTCGGCCGAACGAGGAGCCGTTTCTGCTGGCCGATCCGTGCACAGTGGCTACCGTGAGTCTCCGGACGAGACGACATGCGACGAAAGGCCGAACATGACCCCGGCTGCCGAACACGGCGCGCAGACCCTGACCCCGGCCGAGCTGGAGTTCCTGCAGCAGACGTTCGACCTGGCCCGGGAGGGCGAGACCGAGGTGCTGGGCCGGCGGATCGACGCTGGGGTGCCCGTCAACCTCACCAACTCCGCGGGCGACACCTTGCTCATCCTCGCGGCCTACCACCAGCACGCAGCGGCCGTCGACCTCTTGCTCGCCCGGGGCGCCGACACCACCAGAATCAATGACCGGGGCCAGACCGCTCTCGGCGCAGCCGTTTTCCGCCAGTCGGAGCCGATCGTGCGGGCCCTGCTGGACGCCGGCGCCGATCCCGGCCTAGGCACTCCCTCAGCCGTCGAGATCGCCCAGTTCTTCCACCTGGACGAAATGGCCGGCCTGCTGACGGCTCCTCCCACGACAGCCGGCTGACCCGCGCTCGTCCGTTACCTCGTCCCCTGCAGGAAACGGTTGATCACCGCCGTGATCAGGTCAGGGCACTCGCGGATCAGCAGGTGACCGGCGCCGGGCACGATGCACAGCTGGGCGCCGGGAATGCTGCGGGCGATCACGGCCGTGTGCTCGAGGGCCACCATGTCGCGGTCGCCGGCCATCACCAGCGTGGGAGCGGTGACGCTGCCCAGCGAGTGAGCAGGGATCCGCGGCTCGTCCTTCCACAGCTCGACCAGCTTGTTGACGACCGTGTCCGCGTGGGCGAGGCCGTCGGGGGACAGGCGCGCGTACTCCTCCCGCAGCTGGGCGTGCTGCTGCTCGCTCATGGAGTGGGCGGCCTCCTCGTCGGACACGAATCCGGACGGTCGAGGTTCGCGCTGATCGACACCAGCGACGCCACCCGGTCGGGGTGGTCGCGGGCCAGGAGCAGGCCGGCGATCGCCCCGTCGCTGAAGCCCACGACGTGGGCCCGGGCCACACCCATCGCGTTCAGGTAGGCCAGCGTGTGCTCGACCATGGCGGTGTAGGAGAACGGTCCGTCCGCGTCCGCGGTACGCCCGTGACCAGGACGTTCCGGGCCGTGCACCTGGAAACCCAGCGCCAGCGCGTCGTGCACCTCCCGCATCACCTCGAGCGAGGAGAACCCACCGTGCAGGAGCACGAGGGGTTCACCCGTGCCCGCGACCTCGTGGTAGGTCGGGCCGTCGGGGAGTTCGAGGTAGGGCATGTGGGTCCTCAGCGGGGGATTAGGGGTCGGCAGTCCCGGCAGTCTAGGTACGGCGCGACGAAAGCTTCCTCCGGAAACACTCGGCCCGAGCGGTGCAGCGTCCGTGCGGCGTGGGATGCGCGTTGAGCGGCGCTTTTCGGCGAGGATGCTCGCACCTGGCCGCCTCGTCAGCCCCGTCCCGTTGCGAAGGAGAGCCGAACTCGATGGTGCGTTCACGCGTCCTCAATCGTCGTCGTTCTACCGTTGTGGGGCTGGCGGCGCTGCTCGCCGGGGTGGCTCTCACCGGTGGGCCGGCCAGTGCGGCTCCCGCGACCCGGACGGGCGAGCTCCAGCGCACGGCACAGGGGGTGGTGGACGCGGGTGCGGTCGGGTATCTGGTGCGGGTGAACGACGGTGATCGCGTGCGCACCGCTACCGCGGGCCTGGCCGATCGCGACACGGGGCGCCGGCTCAAGAACAAGGACCAGTACGAGGCGGGCAGCCAGACCAAGACTTTCGTCGCCGTGCTGGTGCTGCAGCTGGTGGCCGAGCGCAAGGTCGCGCTGGATGCACCGATCGAGAAGTACCTGCCCGGGGTCGTGCCCAACGGCGCGGACATCACGGTGCGCATGCTGCTCCAGCACACCAGCGGTTTGTTCAACTACACCGAGGATGCAGGCCTGATCAGTCAGGCACTCACCCAGCCGTACACCCCGATCGCCGTGGAAGACATCCTCAAGGCGGCCTTTTCGCACCCGCCGAACTTCGCGCCGGGCACCGACTGGTCCTACTCCAACACCGGGTACATCGTGCTGGGGGAGCTGCTGACGAAGGTCACCGGCCAGCCCGTGACCCAGCTCGTCGACCGGCGCATCACCCGGCCGCTGCATCTGCGCGACACCTACTTCGCCGACCCGTTCCCGGGCACCATCGGCCCCGGCTACGCGCACGGGTACATCGCCGACCTCAGCGTCGATCCGCCGGAGTACGTCGACACCGCCGGATGGACGCTCAGCTGGGCGGGTTCGGCGGGGGCGATCGTCTCGACGACCCGCGACCTGAGCACCTTCTACTCGTCGCTGCTGGCGGGGAAGGTGTTGCCGAAGGCGCAGCTGGCGCAGATGCAGAAGACCAAGGACGATATCGAGGAGTTCGGCGGTTTCGGCGGCTACGGACTGGGGCTGTACTGGATGGAGACACCCTGCGGCCGGGTCTGGGGTCATGACGGCGCCACCTTGGGTAATTCCAGCACCACGTTCACCACGGCCGATGGTGGGCGGACGTATGCCACCGACACCACCACCCGGCTCTACGCCGCTGACCCGGCCGACCCGCGGTTGGAGACGTTTGCCTTCGCGTACAGCGAGGCTCAGGTGACCGCGATGTGTGGGATGTTCGGCCAAGAGGTTCCCTCTGCCGTTGCGAAGGTGAAGGCTTCGGTCTGGCCGCAGCGGATCAGTGAGGTGGGGCCGCTGGGGTTCACCTCCGGCGGGTGGTGAGCCCACATTCGACTTACGGTGAGCCATGGCATCGGATCGCACGGCCAGGTATGGCACCTCGGGTACGGCGTCTGGGGCTTCTGAGCTGAGCGTGCTGCTGGTGCACGGCATCGGAGTCTCCGGGCGCTACTACGCCTCGCTGGCTGAGCATCTGGGGTCGACGCATCGGGTCGTGATCCCGGATCTGCCGGGGTTCGGCGACAGTGGACGGCCGCGTCCGGCGCTGAGCATCACGGAGCAGGCAGTGGCTCTGGAAGCTGTGCTGGAGAGCTCGGGGCTGCTGCGGCCGGTGCTGGTCGGTCATTCGATGGGTGCGCAGGTGGTGACCGAGCTAGCGGTGCGCAATCCGGGCCTGGCCCGGGCGGTGATTCTCATCGGGCCGGTGGTGGATCCGGCCGCGGACACTGCTTTTCAACAAGGCTGGCGTCTGGCTCTCGACATCATGGGGGAGCCGCTGCGGCTCAATGCCACGGTTTTGTGGGACTACTTGCGTGGGGGACCGCGGTCGTTCTTCGGCACGTTGCGCCACATGCTCGACTATCCGCTGGAGGAGCGGCTGGGGCAGGTTGTTGCGCCGGTCGTGCTGATGCGGGGGAGTCACGACCCGATTGCTTCCTCGGCTTTCCTGCAGCGTCTGGCTGGGTCTGTGGGCGGGGCTGAGGTGGTGGAGGTGCCGGAGGCCGGGCATATTGCCATGGCTGTTCGGCCGGAGCTGGTGGCTGGGGTTTGCCAGAGGTTCGGGTGAGGGTTGGCGGCCCAGCGAGCCCTAACCCGGGTGGCGGGTATGCCCCGGCGGGCTGTGGGCCGCAGCATGGGAACTGTTGAACGCGCAAAGAGCGCGGGTCTGGACCAGGCAAACCCGGTGCGAACCGGGGACGCAAAGCCCAGGGACCTCTCCCCGTCCGAGGGGGAGGTGGCCCGGTTACCGAAGGACTGATGCATGAACCACCGTTCCGCCGCCCTGGCTCTGACCGTGGCCCTGGTACTGCCCGTGGCCGGGGGTACCGCAGCCTCGGCAGCGGCCCTGCCCCGGGCGACGACAACGAAGGTTCACCCGGGCGACGACTCCAAGGTCACCAAGCCGGTGAAGCCGGTCAAGGCGAAGACTGTGGTGTACAAGGGAAAGTTGAGTGCGGTGGACCCGGCAGCGGGGACGATCACCGTCGCCGTCCGTGGTGGACGTGACAAGAAGGTGCGCAACACGTCCCTGGTCCTGAACGTGCCGGACAGCGTCAAGATCACCCGCAACGGCGTAGGCGTCACCCTGGCCCAGCTTCAGACCGGCGATCACATCAACGTCCGGACCCGGCAGAGCGCAGAAGCCACTATCGTGACCCGGATCGCAGCCGAGGGCAAGGAATCCGAGCCCGAGATCGAACCCACCACCCCCACACCTGAGCCCACCCCGGCGGCCTGACCGCTCCTCACCTCAAGGGCTCTTGCACCAGGCAACGACCCGTTTGATCAGCTCACCACTGTCGAAGTCGACCTCGGTGTAGGCGCTGGTGGGCGTCTTGAATGTTGCCGCCAATGGCCACGGGCCCTCCATCCAGACCACGTATTCCTCCGTGTCGTTCGTGAACACGACCGAACGACCGTCGGCCAGATCGATGGTCCAGTAGAAGGCATATTCCTCCAGGTCCTGGAACGCCCTGACAGCTTCCCGATCGATACCGGCCATCAGAACCTTGTCGACGAAGCCGTGTAGGTCGTTCTTTGGATGCGTGATGGTCCGTTTCACCTCCATCGCGGTTGGCGGCACGGACAAGGCCCTGCCCGCGTAGACGCGTAGGCCGGTAGAGACGGCGGCTTGCAACAAGCGCTCTGGATCTTCCATACCTCATGCTGCCACAGGCCCGATGCTCATTGTCCTGGTTTGAAACGGCTGATGGACTTATCGCCCTGAAGGACTTATCGCCCTGAAGGGCACAGTCTGGAAAGACTGTTTCCCGCCTCGCTCCACATCGGAGCATCAGGGCTTCCAGAGGTCTGATGCTGATCGGCTAGAAGATCACCGACACGTCCAGCCCACCTTCCGGCCTCGGGTCGATCATCAGCCGAGCCTCATGAGCCTGGGCAATGGACGCAACGATCGCCAGCCCGAGCCCGCTGCCCGCGGCCCTACCCATTGATCGCACGCGTCCTCCGGCTCGTACGAACGGCTCGGTGAGGGTGGCGGCGATTTCGGGTGTCACCTGCGGGCCGGTGTTGGCCACCACCATCCGGGGGCGGCCCGCCTCCAGATCAACCTCTACCTGGATCCAGCCACCCGACGGCAGATTGTGAAGCATCGCGTTGCGTATCAGATTGGCTGCCAGCTGAACCAGAAGGGAACGGTTGCCGACTACCTCGGCCGGCCCCATACGTCCCACCTTGACCCGAACATCAGCGTCGGTGCAGGACTCATGGGCGAGTTCCAGTGCTTCTTCGACGATCTCCGCGAGGTGGCAGCGCTCGCGGGTGATGTCGCCGTGCTCGACCCGGGCCAGCAGGAGCAGTGCTTCCACCGTGGCGATGGAACGTTCGTTCATCTCGTTCAGGCGTCCCAGAAGTTTTACCACGTCGACGTTCTGGGGTGCGGAGCTCGCGACCTGAAGCATCGTGCGCATGACGGTCTGCGGGGTGCGGAGCTCGTGCGAGACATTGGCAGTGAAGCGTTTCTGCTGCTCGAACGAGGTCTCCAGCTGGACCAGCATCTGGTCGAAGGTGTCGGCCAGCTGGCGCAGTTCGTCGTCGCGTCCGCGGAGGGCGATGCGATGGGAGAGCGAACCTTGAGACGCTTGGTGCGCGGCTGCGGCGATCGCCTCCAGGGGACGCAACATCCGGCCGGCCAGGATCCAGCCTCCCAGCAACCCGATGAACGCGAGAAAGCCGATCCCGCAGGCGAACAACGGCCGTGCGACGTTGATCAGGTCGCCTCGGTTGGGGACGAAGACGCTGTCCGGACCGACTTGCGTGAGGTTCTCGTCAGGCAGGTAGCGCAGGACCAGCAGCATGACGCCGAACAGGGCGATGCCTGCGAAGGTCAGGAATCCCGCGTAGCTGAGGGTGAGTTTCAGGCGGATACTAATGCCGGGCCGACGTTTTCCGTTCATGCGTCCGATCCCCGGCCGAAGCGGTAGCCGACTCCGGGCAGGGTGTGGATCAACTGTGGTTCGCCCAGGCGTTTGCGCAGCGAGGAGATGGTGATGCGCACGGCGTTGGTGAACGGGTCGGTGTTCTCGTCCCAGGCGCGTTCCAGTAGTTGTTCCGCGCTCACCACGCCGCCTTTCGCGCCGATCAGCACATTCAGCACGGCGAACTGCTTGCGGGTGAGCGAGATGTACCGTCCGTCGCGGAACACCTCACGACGGAATACGTCGAGCCGCACGCCCTCGTCCTCGAGCACCGGGGGCAGACCCTGGCTCGGGCGCCGCGCCAAAGCGCGGACCCGAAGCATGAGTTCGCGGATCTCGAACGGCTTGGTCAAGTAGTCGTCGGCGCCCAGACCGAAACCGCTGGCCTTGTCGTCGAGCAGGCCGGCCGCGGTGAGCATGATGATCCGGGTGCCGCTGTGTTGTTTCGCCATCTGGCGGGCGACCTCGTCGCCGTGCACCACCGGCAGGTCGCGGTCGAGCACGACGACGTCGTACTCGTTGATCTCCAGCAACTCCAGGGCTACCGCGCCGTCCAGAGCGATGTCAGCGGCGATCGCTTCCAGCCGTAATCCGTCCCGCAGCGCCTCGGCCAGGTAGGGCTCGTCCTCGACGATCAGCACACGCATGCAGTCACCCTAGGCGGCCCGGTGTATCGCCCGTGTATGCGAAAACGCAGACGTCCCGGCAACACCCACCCGGCTTATCTGGGGCCATGACCACCAAGAACCGCAACCTCGTCGGGACGATCCTGTTCCTGATCGTGGTGAGTGCCGTCGTCCTCCATCTGGGGTCCGTTGTCGAGAAGCCCATGGGGGACGTCTCTCATGACGACGGATTGGTCGGTGGCGGTCCGGTGGGGCTCTGGGACAATCAGCAGCCCACCGTGGCCAAGCTCGATCCCGCGCTGCTGACGGCGGTTCGGGAGGCATCGAAGGATGCTGAGGCCGAGGGCATCACCTTCCGGGTGACCAGCGGGTGGCGTAGTCGGGCCTACCAGCAGAAATTGCTGGACGAGGCGGTCGAGAAATACGGCAGTCCCGCCGAGGCCAGGCGCTGGGTCAGCACGCCGGAGAAGTCCCGGCACGTCGTCGGCAAGGCGATCGACATCGGCCCCACGGATGCCGCGTACTGGCTGGCGCAGCACGGCTCGCGGTACGGGCTGTGCCAGGTCTACGTCAATGAGGTCTGGCACTACGAACTGCTGACCGTCCCGGGCGGGACGTGTCCGCGCATGCTGACGGACGGTGCCTCGTGACACCACGGAGCGCGGTCCGGTGCTGGTTAAGCTGACCAAGGTGCAAGACGTCCACGCCGCGCGGCCGAAGGGCCGAACCGGCGCTGCGTCGTGGTCTGTGCGGTCGCAGAAGGTCCACCGGACGCTCTCCGGACAGGGGCTGGCAGAAGATTCGCCTCGATGTCTCGGACCCCGGCCGTGGTCGGCGGGCAGTCAGGGTCTGGGCTCTGCGTCTGTCGACCTGCTCTTCTACCGTCCGGGTGGCTCCGAGGCCGGGGACCAGGTGCTCTATCGGGCCGGCACCATCGAAGACGTGGCGACAGTGATCGAGGGGCCTCGGTGCCTCCGGTGCCTGGACGGTGGTGGCCAGCCGCGCTGGGTGGCACCACCGCCGCTGTGACTGGGTGCGCGAACCTGGTGGGTCGGCGAGGGGCGGAGTGACGATGCGCTGGTGGGCGTGCTGCTCCAGCGTTCGATCCGTGCTGCTGGGGCAGCGTCGATTCGCCCCACCTCGTCCGTCGGCGCGGGGCGTGCAACAGGCACCTCGAGCTCATGATAATGTTTTCCTCGTTCGGAGGGCAGCCCCGAAGAACAAAAAGTAAGTCCGAGTGGCGGAATGGCAGACGCGCTAGCTTGAGGTGCTAGTGCCCTTTATCGGGCGTGGGGGTTCAAGTCCCCCCTCGGACACAAAAGCGTTACATCGATGTACTGCCCAGCGGTACAGTCTTCGATCCGGATATGTCCGGTTCGGCCAGCGGGAACAGCCCTTTTCTGGGTGAGTGTTCAAGGGCCGGGCGGTGGTTCAGGTGCCTAATCTGAAACCCACCGTTCCGGCCATCAGCGGTCTTGTCCCTCCCCGTGTTGGCCAGGGCAACGCCAGCCGAATCGCCTTTGGCGGGGCAAAGGCCTTGCCCATCCCGTTGATCCCGAGCGCTGATCCTTCTCCGGATCTGGTCTACGGTTTCGCCACGCTGAGTGTCACCGGTCGCCTGGGTGAGCGAGAGATCGTTCAGCGCCTGGGATGGACTCCGGGTACCCGTATCCACATGTCCGAGCATGCCGGGCTGATCCTGGTGACCGCTGACCTACGCGGGGTGTTCCAGGTCAGCGGACAGGGATTCTTGCTGTTGCCGGCGGTGGCTCGCCGCTGGTGCCAACTGACTCCCGGGGACCGGGTCCTGTTGGTCGGTGACCTTTCAGGCGGGTGGCTCGTGATCCATCCCCCCGCATCCCTGACCACCATGACGGCAGCCGCTCATGCCCGGGTATGGGGCGGAGGCGACGACCGATGAGCGATGCTCAGCAGAATCCGGCACCAGATGCTGGTACGGCCCCATCGCTTCCTGAGCTGGAAGCCGCCCGTCTGCTCTTGGGACGCATGGGCATCCGGGTCGAGGACCTCCTGACGACGGACCCCAGCGCTGCCACTGGAGCGACGACGGCGTCCAGATCGCCGGCGCCGACGTTCGCGGCATACGTGCCGGTGGTGTCGGGAGCGGTGAGCGAGGGAACCCGGCGTGTGTACAGCACATATTGGAAGCGGTTGCTGGAGCACTGGGCCGACCGGCGCATCGATGAGCCGACGCCCTCGCAGATTCAGCAGCTCAGTGGTCAGTTGCGTACTCAGCGGGTTGTTCGCCGCAATGGCCGCGGTGGGCAATTGACCGGTGAACACTTCATTGCGGCGTTGCGCTGCTTGTACCGACACGCGATTGCCGATGGCCTGGTGACTGACAACCCGGCCTTACGGGTGGAGAAGCCGCGTCGTCCGACGTCGATGCGTCAGGCTGTTGGCGGGGATCGGTTGGCGGAGATCAATCAGATTGCCGCCAGCACCGGCAATGATCCGGTGCTGGATTCCCTGCTCATCCGCCTGCACACCGAGACCGCATGTCGGCGAGGGGGTGCTCTGGCACTTCGCGTGTGCGACCTGGACGAACAGCAATGCCTCATCCTTCTTCGCGAGAAGGGAGAAACGAGCAGGTGGCAGCCCGTCTCGCCGACCCTTATGCGGCACTTACTGGCCCACGCTCAGGAAAGAGGCGCCTCAGGGACCGGGCCATTGCTGCGTCAACGCAACGGGAACCCGATCACCCGGCGGCGTTACAACTCACTCTGGGAAAGGATCGGGCGTCATCTGCCATGGGTGGCCGCACAGGGCGTGAGCGCGCACTGGCTGCGCCACACCACCTTGACCTGGGTGGAACGCACCCACGGGTACGCCGTCGCACAGGCATACGCCGGACACACCGGCGGTCGCAGCGGCGACGGTGTCACCGCCTTATACGTCCGGGCCACCCAGCAAGAAGTAGCCACGGCCCTCGCCTCCCTGTCAGGAGAACCCCACCCCCTCGCCCACCCCCAAGCGCCGACACCTTCATGAGGTAAGGATTCACGCCAAAACCCGAGGAGGGGCCCGTCCGACGGACGGGGCCCCCTCCTCTATGACCGGGCATCGACCCCCGGTCGGGTATCTGCCAGCGGATGGGCCTGCCCGGTCATGGCGGCTAGGGCGGCCGCGATCTCGGTGGGGTCGGCGCGCACGTACGTCGCAGTGCTGCCTGCATCGCTTCGGCCTTCGTGGCCGGCGTAGCCGCGAGCGATCGCGTAGCCGAAGTTCCGCTCGACCCACGTGAGCGTCGTATGCCGTAACCAGTGAATGCTGATCTGCTGGGTACGCACCCACGGCTCGTACCGACCCACCCGCTCAAACAGGTGGTCATACCGGCGAGCAGTCACAGGCCGCTGATTGCGATACCGCAACAGCTGCCCCTCATCATCACCATCCCCACGAGCATCCCGATGCTCCTGCAACGCCGCCATCAGATCCGGCGAAACCGGCTGCCAGCGAACGGTCTCACGCTTCTCCCGCAACAAGATCAAACACTGACGCGCATCCAGATCCCGAGGCCGCAACGCCAGCGCCCCACCCCGGCGGCACGCCGTTTCCAGATGAAGACGCAAGATCAACGAATCCAGCTGCGGATCATTGCCCGTCGTCCCGGCCCGGTGCACCAGCGCCGCCAGTTGGCCATCGGGCAGGGCATGCCGGGTCGAGGCCAGCCGCTGGGGCTGACGGGCCCGCACCGAGGGATTGCGGTCCTCCCGGATCAGTTGGTCATCGACCGCGTACCGGTACAGGCAGCGTAGTGAGGCAATCAGGTGCTCCGCCGCGGACCTGCCACCGCGACTGTTGCGCCGGACCAACGCATTCGAACGGACCGACTCGGCCAGCGCTGAGATGTCGAGCGGTGTCGGCTCGTCCAGCCGTCGATCACCCCATTCCGCCCGGACTCGGTTCCAGTACGAGCCATACACTTTCCGGGTCCCCGGCGTGACCACCTCGGCGACCCGGTCGATGTACTCACTGAACGTCGGAACCACCACCGAACCAGCCACCGGGGCCAGTTCCTGGCCTGTGAGCTGATCGGCCGTGATCCCCATCCGGGACATCAGCTGCTGCAACATCAGCAGATCCGTCGCCGACGGTCCGACCATGGCACTCTCTGTCACGCTCACGCTACCCCCCACAACGCCGCAGTACCGACCGCCCTCGAAGAGTCCGGGACGAGGCGGGCCAGGACCGAAGCTGGCAGAACCCGCAAGACCTCCGCTCGTAGATCTGCCACCATCAAAAGGCGATCACCCGAACGGAATCCAGCCAGGCGCTGCGCCAGGGACAGCAAACGAAGGTGACCACTGCGCTCAATCTGCTGCCCGTGCCCCGCGCCGCCACCATCACCGTCACCGCGCGAGACCCTCACCTCGCCGGCCGCCGCAGAAACAGTGATCAGTGTTCCAGAGGCCCAACCCAATTCACGCAGACAGAACGCATCGGAGATGCGCCCTTTCGCTCCCAACGGAGACACCGCGAACGCCCACGTAGACGCCGACCCACCGCCGAGACTGACATTTGGCAGCGGAAGCCCCAGCGATCGACTCACCGGCGCAGTGTCCGCCGCTATGCCGCCTGCCATGGACAGAGACGAGGGCGCTCCCATGTCCTGGCCGTTCGCTCCCGCCAACCCCGCTCGTTCCGACACCGAAATCTCCTGAACCTGATCCGACTGAGCATCTGTCCTCGACCGAAGCGGGCTTCGAATCGAAGGCACGCAGCGATGACAACAGCCAGAAACCGCAGCGTCAACAACGCAACTCGCGTCAAGACGACCTCTCTGAGGATCCGCAGACGCATCCCGGCGAGACGCGATGAACTCCGACGAACGAACCCGCACGGCACGACCCATCAGCAGGGCCCGATCGGCTGCGAACGGCGGACTCGCGATTCATCCATTCGGAGCACCACCCGCCAGTCGTGCCTAAGAACCGCTGGCTCCTTCGCCATGACCAGCCCGGCTGCGCCATCTGTGGCGTTCAGGAGCACGCATGCCTGGAGATACCGAGCGCAGCCTGTCCAGGTTCGTTAGGCAACGGGGGGCGAGTACCCGGGGATCGGCCAGATATAGTCCGCTATCAGGCTCATTCCCGAGTTATCTCGATGCCCCGCAATCTGATCCAGGACGTCCTGTAAAGGTCGCTCGCGGTTAACATCATTTTCGGTCCGGGGGTCGGACAGGACCCGTTCCGGACGAGGCCACTCAAAGTCACGCGGGGCGAGATCGTCGTCGGTATGGAAATAGACAAATCTTTCAGCCTGCAAAACCGCCGCAAGATTATTCGCGGACGCCAACTTGGTACTAGGAGCAAGTTCCGCATCGCGGAAACGATTCCGATAAGTCTTATCGCTGGCGTCGGGGTCACGCATCTCCGAGGGGAGATCCAGCCAGAGCAGGGTGTGACGGCCAAGAGCCACTGCGATGGATGGCGCGCTGTCCAGGCCAACTTCCAGAGACTCTGGGGTGTCCCCTCTTATCAGAGTCACTGGAACGTCGCCCAGGGCCAGGGATTTACGGTCAAATCTGATGCGTCCCCAGATTCGATCGCGAATCATTAACCTCGCGGGCTCAACGTAAGCAGCGATCATGTTCAGGTGATCGTTTCCCGAAACGGTCACCTGCGGCCCAGGTGGCCCAGTGAGATCGATCCAGGCTCGCTCCACTACCTCATCCGGCACCTCTGTACCAAGACCACGCTCCATGGCGTACCGCAGGTAGGCGATACCTCCCATACCGACTTGCAGTCGCGTGACCATGGACGCGATTTGCGTCATCTGGCGACGCGCGTCGGGGCCGCGCATGTATTGCAGCGCGATCCATAGAGAAAGGGTGTCTTTTTCATGGTCGCTGAGAAGCCAGACTTGGTCATTGACGATTTTGTTGACGACCGGCGCGATCTCACCCTCAAGGTCACTGAGTCGATCTTCCCAGGCCTGTGATTGGGTACCGTCGGGAAGAACGATCGTGTAGAAATGCTTTCTCACTGTGGCGTCACCAAAGTTCACCGTCATCTGGCGACCTGTCACCACATCTAGCTGGGTCAACTGCTCCTTTTCGGAAGCAAAATTCCGCAGGTGAAACTTAGGAACCGTGTGATGGCGCCGCTTGACATTATCGCCCATGATCAAGATCGTACGGCGCACCTGCAATCGCCTCAATGCCGGGGCCATCAAGGAGCTGACCCCTCCGACAACTGCAGCGAGCAAGGTATCTCAGCCCGGATCCGCCGACCCGGTTTGAGTGGCCGAGTGCGGTCATTTCCTGATCGTGATTTCAGGTATTTCCTGGCGTGGGCGTGAGTGATGACCCGGTCTGCCCGGGTTTTCCACTTCGGTTCC
>NZ_BSTC01000025.1 GCF_030269305.1 Kineosporia sp. NBRC 101731 | reverse complement strand
AAGTCCGCACCAAATGAGCATTCCGACGCACCGCCCCGCCCGCGGCCTTCATCTTGAACTCATTGGCCGCCGGATACTTCACACCGGTAATGGCCTCAAGAAGAAGCTTGGTGTCCGTGCTGTAGATAGACACCGGCTACTCCTCCCGCTCAGACGCTGCTGCAGTTCAATGCGGCAACGCTGCCGGACGAGCAATGACCGGCCGCTGTGTGTGGCACACAACGGCCGGCCCGGGTGTCAGTGCTTGCCGCCGCCGGTGGAGCCCTCGCTCCAGCCGCTGGCCGCCGAGTAGGCGTCCGCGCCGGCAATGTCGCGCGCGGTCTTGGCGTTGCTCACGCCGAACTGCTGGTCGTTCAGCACGTTGCCACACATGCCGAGGACCGCGGTGGAGTTCTCCCGCACCATCTTCCACATGGCGTCGATGCCCTGCGAAAGCTCGTCGATGGCCTCACCGTCGATGATCTCGCCGATCTGGCCGAAGTCGCGCACCAGGCTGTTCTCGGTCTGCGCATGCACGTCGCGCAGACTGTCGAGACCGACGATCTTCTCCCCGAGGTCCTTGGAGTTGTGGACGATCTGTTCGCTCATGTGATCTCCCTGCGTCTCGGAATACTGTCGGGCGCGGTCTCGGGCATGAACTGCCCGGCGGCCTCGAGCAGACTGTCCATCAGCTCGTCCATGGAAGAGGCCGGTTTCAGCAGGTCAAGCGGCATTGCGGTGGTCGGCGAAATCTCGGCGATGCTGGCCATCGCCGCGGAAACCGCCTGCTCACGAGCTTGTTCAATGGTTTCGACCAGCAGTTTACCCAGCTCGGCCGGGGCCAGGGAACGATAGGCGGTGGCCCGGAAAGTGATGTCCTGCACGTTGCCCCGGCCGCCGACGGTCACCGTGAACATCTTGTTCTTCGGCGTGACCTTGAAGACGGCCGCGTCACCGCGGGTGCGGATGTCCTCGGCCAGCCGCCGCACCTCGTCCAGCTCACCTTGGGCGCGCTCGAAATCGCCCGTGATGTTGTCATCGGGTTTCACTGAATCCTCCGATCCTGCCTGGTCATGAAGCTGGTCATCGTGGTTGTCACCGAGCGGCTCATCGGCCGGCCTCGGGTCGGCGCACCCGGCCGGGAGTGTTCAGGAAGTCGGTGTCGGCCTCCGCGTCCCGTACCGCCGGCGCCTCCAGCGGCTGGCGGACATCGACATCGGTGCGTCCGACCACCGCCGGCCCGACCTCCGGATCAGCTCCCCAGAAGTCATCGAGGTCGGCGACATTCAAGTCCTTGTTACGGTTACGTTTCCTGTCTCCGCCGCCGCCCGGCATGGCGGACATCGGCATGTGGGGTGACATCATGCCTGGTCCGCCCATCCCTGGCGACCCCATCGAGCCGGCCGAGGCCGCTCCGACCGCTGCTCCCGCCCCGGCACCGGCGCTGCCCGCCAAGGCCGAGGGCATGTTGAGGGTTCCGATGTGCTCGACCCCCGACAGTTGCCCGCCCGGGGGGAAAGCCTTGATCGAAAATCCCGTCCCACTGCCCAGATCGGTAGCCAGCGAACGGGAAACGTTGCCCAGGGGTGCTCCGGTGCCCGAGGGCAGACCGACGCCCCCGCCGCCGGAGACACCGAGACCGTCGACAGCCGTGGGGAACTGACTGGAGGGCAGGTCCAGGCCGAAACCGCCCGGCGACAGCGCAAGCTTCGTCGAGCTGCCCGTGCTCCCGGTACCGCCCGTACCGCCCTGACCGCCCAGGCCCAGTTCGGCCTGCTGGGCCGGGGTGAGACCGAGGTCGTCCAGCAGCCCGGCCCGCTGCAGGTCTTCGAGCTGACCGGGGGTCAGATCGGCCAGCACGTCGAAGCCCGAGGTGTCGGCGCCGAGCAGACCGTCCTGCTGCAGCTCCATGATCTGATCGGGGGTGAGGGTGACGTCGTCCAGGAGCCCGGCATCCTGCAGCTGACTGATCTGGCCGACACTGAGATCACCGAGGTCCTGCGGAATGTCGAACTGCTCGTTCAGCATCGTCCCGAGGTCGAGCTGCCGGGCCGCGAACAGCATGCCACCGTCGTCGACGGCCTGACCGTCCGCTCCCGGCAGGTTGTCGAGCAGACCGGCGTCCTGCAGCTCGATCAGTTGATCGTCGGTGAGGTCACCGAGCGTCGATGCATCGCCACCGCCGAGCCCGGCGTCCGCCAGGGCGTCCCGCATGTCGTCGGTGAGCGAGATGCCGTCCAGAGCCCCGTCGTCGCGCCGCCGGATCAGTTCGGACGCGCTCAGGTCGCCCAGCCCGTCGGTTCCCAGGGTCCAGTTGTCCGTGATGAGTTGCTGGTCCTGGGAACTCAGGGTCAGTGAGTCCAACAGGCCGGCATCCTGCAGCACACCGAGCTGATCCATGCTCAGTTCGGCGAGGGTCACCGCGCCGTCAGCCGGCAGGCCGCCCGCCCGCAGCGCATCCAGCATCTCGTCGGTGAGCACGAACTGTTCCAGCAGACCGGCGTCATGCACCCTCTGCAGTTCGTCCCGTTGCATCTGCCCCAGGCTCATACCGGTACCGCTGAAGCCGAAGGTGCCGCCGCCACCGCTCTGCGAATCGTCGGCACCCGGAACCCGGGTACTGGCGGCCATCAGCAGACCCGCGCCGGAGATCATCCCGCCGCCCGTCCCCGAGTCCGCGCCGGAGCCCGAACCGCCGGTGCCGTCACCGAAACCGTCACCGAAGCCGCCGGTCGTGGCGAACGTCGACCCGGAACCGGAACCCTCGCTGCCGTCACCGAAACCGTTGCCGAAGCCACCTCCGCCCCCACCCGCGTCCGTCTGCGCGAACTGAGTGGTGGCACCGTTCCCGGCACCCATGGAACCGGCGTCGAGGCTCTGGGGCGAGAACTCGCCCGGGCCGTTGCCGCCGCCGGAGAAGAAGGTGTTCGTGGTGAGCCCGTCCCCACCGGTGACCCCACCGGAGGTGCCGCCCGACTCGGGCACGTCCTTGAAGAGCGTGTCGGAGTTCCCCAGATCCGCGTTGCCCCCGGTGACGCCGTTCCCTTCCGTGACGAAGTTGTTCTCCGAGCCGTTCACCGGAATGTTCGGGTTGCTGTTCGCGTTTGGGCCCGGATCCGTCACCACGATCGTGGGATCGGTGGGGATCGGCCGTCCCTCCAGGGCCGCGGTCGCGTTCTGGAAGTCGATCACCAGCTGGTCCGATGCGGTCAGGGTGTCCGGGAACAGCGCCGACACCTCGGCCGCCCACTTGGCCCGGATCGCCGCGTCCAGGGCTTCCCAGCCGCCCGCGCCGAAGACGTCGTACGGGCCGGCGGCCGCGCCCAGCTCCGGAATCGTGATCAGGATGGTGTGCGTGGGAACCGTTTTGGCATCGCTGGAGCCCGCTCCCACGATGCCGGCCGAGGTCACGTTGTGACCGGCATTGAGGTCCTGACCGGCGACCGAGGCCAGGGTCGACTCCACCCGGGCGCTGTTCAGCAGTTTGATCACGAAATTGATCGGGTTGAGCAGGGCCCCCTCGTACCGGGCCCCCAGGTTCGCCAGTTCCCGCAAGGTCTGGTCGCGGAAGATGCGGGCCCCGTGATAAGCGTTGTCGAAGGCCTTGTCCCACTGCTGGGCGCGTTCGCGGGCCCCCTGCACCTTGCCCATCGCCGTGTTGACCCGCTGCACGAAGGTCTCACTGGCCGAACCGCGGAACGACTCGGCGTTCTGGTCGAGGTTCTCCAGCATCGCGACCATCTGGTCGTACTTCTCACCGTAGAAGTTCGCGGTCGCGGCGAACCAGAGTCGGGTGTTCTGGATACTCGTCGGGTCGAGCACCTTGCCGTCACCCATGAACCCGGGAACCTCGCGGAAGAACGCCTGCCAGGCGTCCCGGGCCAGCACCAGGTTGCCGCTGCCGGCCGCCCCGGAGTCGTAGGTGTTGATGCTCGGCGTACCGGCGAGCTGGATCTCCACGTACTCGTTACGTGTCTCGTCCAGCCGCCGCCAGAAGGTGAGCTTGCCCTCGGTGCGGTCGGGGGTCCAGCCGGCCGTGGGCTTCTCCCCCTGGGCGACCCGGACCAGCCAGGGGGCCGAGGAGGGTTTCCCCACCTCGGTCGGGGTGACCGTCCGGTCGACCCCGCCCTGACCACCGGGCGCACCCAGAGCGTACCCGAGCACGGTGTTCACCACGTCCTCGATCGTGCTGCCCGGATCGTACGGTGCCATCGCTCCTCATCGCCCCTGATCTGTGTGGCCGCTCGGCCCGCGTCCCGAAACTGCTACTGAACAATCTTTCACGCGCTTCTCAGGCCCGTCCGGGGCGACGCTGGTGGTCCGGACGCTGCGTCGGGCGCGGCGAGGACGGGAAGCCCGGCATCGTCGGTTCCTCGGTCGATTCGGTGTCGTCGTCGTCCGACCGGCCGATCACGGCGGGGGCGCCGTCCGGGTCGGTGCCCCAGACGTCCTCGTCCTCGGTCAGCCAGGTCTTGCGTTCGCGTTCCTTGCCGCCCTGGTTGTTGGCCCCCTGGGGCATCATCGGCGGCATCATCCCGGAGCCGGTACCGCTCTTGGCCGCCGCCGCGTCGGCCGCCAGCGCGTCCTCCATCGACGTGCCCAGGGAGCCGATATTGCTCACGCCCTCGAGGTCGCCGTTCGGGGCGAGCCCGCCCGTGGCCAGTCCGACACCCCCGGGCATCGTCGAGGACATCGGCTGCGACACGTTCTTCAGCGGCGTACCGCCGCCGCTGCCGAGGTCACCGAGACCACCACCGCCCACGCCACCACCGACGTCCAGACCGTCGACCGCGGTGGGGAACTGGCTGGAGGGCGTGCTTGAGCCGAACGAGTCCGGGCTCAGACCAGCGCCCAGACCGGCACCCAGACCCGCGCCGAGTCCGTCCGTACCCAGACCGCCCAGACCACCCACTCCACCGGTGCTCAGACCGTCCGTGCCCAGACCGTCCAGACCACCTGTGCCCAGACCGTCGGTGTCCAGACCGCCCAGACCACCCAGCCCGGACGTGCCGCCGGTGCTCAGATCCTCCGTGCCCAGACCGCCCAGACCCGACGTGCCCAGACCGCTGTCGTCCAGACCCAGTTCGGCCTGCTGGGTCGGGCTCAGGTCGAGGTCGTCCAGCAGACCGGCCCGCTGAAGGTCCTGCAGCTGACCGGTACTCAGGTCACCGAGACTGTCGATGCCGGAGGTGTCCGAGCCGAGCAGACCGTCGGCCTGGAGCTCGGCCAGCTGTTCCGGGGTGACCGGGATGTCGTCCAGCAGGCCGGCGTTCTGCAACTGGTTGAGCTGTCCGGACGACAGATCGCCCAGGTCCTGCGGCTGATCGGCCAGTGACGAGCCCAGGTCCAGGCCGTCGGCGCTGCCGAGAAGTCCCGCGTCCTGGAGGATCTGCTGGTCTTCCGGGGTCAGGGCCAGGTCGTCGAGCAGCCCGGCGTCCTGGAGTGCGTCCAGCTGCTGGAGGTCGAGATCGCCGAGGCTGCCGGCTCCGTCGGCGGGCATACCGGCCGCGTCCAGTGCGTCCATCATGGCGCCGGTGAGCGGAACGTCGTCGAGGGCGCCGGACTCCTGCAGCGCGTCCAGCTGGCTGGCCGACAGGTCACCCAGGTCGTCCGGTGTGAGCAGGCCCGCGTCCGAGAGTGCCTGCTGGTCCTCGGGGCTCAGCTCGATGCCGTCCAGGAGTCCGGCGTCGGCCAGCGTGTCGAGCTGGTCGTCACTCAGGTCGCCGAGGTTCAGGGCGCCGCCCGCGCCCATACCGGCCTCGTCCAGCGCGTCACGCATCTCGTCGGTCAGCGGAACGTCGTCCAGGGCGCCCGCGTCGCGCAGCGCGGCCAGCTGTTTGCCGCCGAGCTGACCAAGGGTCGTCGGGACCGCGGCCCCCAGACCACCCAGACCACCGAAACCACCGGTGGAGCCCTCGCTGTCCGGAATCCCGTCCCCGTCCAGATCCAGGCCCCCACCCGCACCCGCACCCAACTGCTCAGAATCCGGAATCCCGTCGCCATCCAGATCCAGGCCCCCACCCGCACCCGCACCCAACTGCTCAGAATCCGGAATCCCGTCGCCATCCAGATCCAGGCCCCCACCCGCACCCGCACCCAACTGCTCAGAATCCGGAATCCCGTCCCCGTCCAGATCCAGGCCCCCACCCGCACCCGAGCTGAACGCGGTTTCCGGGATGTTCAGGTTCTCGTTCCCGCCACCGCCGCCCAGGCCGTCACCGCCGCCGCCCAGACCGTCGAGATTGAGGTTCCCCCCGCCGCCACCACCGAGGCCGTCGAGGTTGAGGTTGCCCCCGCCACCACCACCGAGGCCGTCCAGGTTCAGGTTGCCATTACCGCCGCCACCACCGAGGCCGTCGAAGTTGAGGTTGCCCCCGCCACCACCACCGAGGCCATCGAAGTTGAGGTTGGGGAAGTTGATGTTGAGATCGCCGCCACCGCCACCGCCCCCACCGCCGGTGTTGTAGTTCGGGAAGTAGTTCGCGTAATTCGGCCAGAAGTTGTTGTTCCCGCCGGTATCGACGTTCGGCTTCTTCATCTTCGGGTTGGGCCGCATGTCCGGCGGGATCAGCGCGGCCGTCGCGTTGGTGAAGTCGACCACCATCTGCGCGGCCTGCTTGATGGTCTCCGGGAAGGCATCCGCAACCGTCTTGGCCCACATCTGGCGGATCTGGGCGTCGATCAGCTTCCAGTTGTTCTCGACGAAGACGTCGTACGGGCCGGGGATCGGCAGACCGGGAAGCGTGATCTGGATGGTGTACCAGTTGGCGACCTGGTCGGTGATCAGACCGCCGCCCTTGTCACCGGCGGAACCGTCCGAGGTCAGGTTGTGGTCGTCGTTGAGCGATGTCAGCGCGGCGTTCGGGTCGGGGCTGTCGTACATCAGGCTGCCGTCCGGCCCGTAGGTGTAGCTCGGCTGGGTCGAGTTGTAGGTGCTCTCGACCTTCGCCCCGTTGAGCGCCTTGATCACGAAGTTGTGCGGGTTGAGGATCTGGCCGTCGTACTGCCGGGACAGGTTGTAGAGCTCGGTGACGAGGTGGTCACGGAAGAGCCGGGCACCGTGATAAGCGTTGTCGAAGGCCTTGTCCCAGGCATCCAGCTTCGACTTGACGTTCTCCACCTTGCGCATCGCGGTCTGGACCCGCTGTTCGTACGCCTCGCTGGCCGAGCCCCGGAAGGTTTTTTCGTCCTTGTTGAGGTTGGCCAGCATCGCCTCCATGTCCTTGTGACGTGCCTCGTAGTAGGTCGCGGCGGCGGTGAGCAGGGCCCGGGCCTCGGCGATGCTGTTCGGGTTCAGGCGCGAGTCGGTACCGGTTCCGACGTAGTTCGGCACGTCCCGCACGAAAGAGACCCAGGCGTCGCGGATCTTGGCCAGGTCACCGGTGAAGGTACCGTCGTCCTCCTTGCGGATGGTGGTGCCCTTGTCCGCGGTGCCGGAGATCTTGATGTCGATCCACTCGACGTGGGTACCCGGGTGTTTCCGCCAGAAGACGAGCTTGCCCTCCCCGGCGCCCGGCTTCCACCCCGCGGTGAGCTTGTCGTGCTTTCCGTCGGAGTAGATCCACGGCTTGGCGTTGCCGGCCCCGATCGCTGCGGGCGTGACTTCCTGGGAGATCGCACCGTCCTTACCGGTGCCGAGCCCGAACCCCAGGACGTTGTTCACAACGTCCCAGATCGTGGTGCCGACCTCGTACCCTGCCATCGCCCTCATCGCTCCTGACGTGTCCGGCCGTCAGCCGGCCGCACCGATCCGGCCTTGCCGGTCGGTCCGGCCGGCTGCCGTTCCTGCCGTTTCCCTACTCCCTCACCGCGTCAGCGCGGATCAGGCCGTCTCACCGTTACCGGTGGTCGTCGTGCCGAGCCCACTGGTGGTCTCGCCGACGTAGTCACCGAACTCGGAAGCCGTGATGTTGTTCAGCGACTGGATCTCTTCCTGGTCGTCCAGCAGGTCCTGGAGGCCGCTGTAGAGATGCTGCGACTGCTCCTTGAACTGCGTCATCCGGGTGGAGAAGTTGCTCCTGACACCTTCGGCCGCGGTGTACAGGTCCTTGCCGGGGGTGAATCCGTCCTTACCCGTTCCCATCCGCAGCGCGGTGGTCAGGTTGGCCGTGAGGTTGCCACCCCAGTTGAAGGTGTGAAGCCGGTTGTAGGCCTCGGTATCGAAGTTCGTGAAGTCCGTGATCCGGGCCTTCAGGTACGCCTCGTTGATCGTGATCTTGTCAGCCATCGCACCTGCCTGTCTTCTCGTGCGGGGCCATCGGCGACCGGGTTCCGGTCACCGATGGCACCACCGGACTCCGGGTTCAGAGGAACTGGTTGGCGCCCACGCGGTCACCGTGCAGGATCGCGGCGTGGATCTCGTCCAGGGCCTTGATGCCCTTGCCCATGGCCATGTTCATCTTGATCTGGCCCTGGTTCCACTGCGCCTGCGCGAGGGAGTAGTTGGCGGGGGCCTCACCGTGGTTGGCCTGCTTGAACGCTTCGGCGGCCCGCTCGAGGGCGTCCAGCGACTGCTCGAGCTTCTTGGTCACCGCGATCAGGTCGGCACTGGTGTCCAGACCACCTGCGGGGTTGTAGCTGTATCCGTCCGACATGGTTTCTCCCAGGATCCGTCGTGATGTTCGGTGGTGGTTCCGTACAGCTGGATCAGCCGTTGGCCCAGCCGCTGGCGTAGCTCTGGTTGTTGGTCTCGGTCGTGACCGACACCGTGCGGTAGACGCCCATCGACTCGTTGATCATGGCGAGCGCCTGCTCGATCTGCCGGAAACCGGTCATCCACTCGGACATGCTGTTCTGGTAACGCGTCGCGGCGTCACCCTGGTAGGCCTGCGCCAGCATCGCCGACGCCTGCTCGACGCCGCCCTTGATGGTCTTACAGTCGCCCTCCGCGGTGTCGAACGCGGCCAGCATGTTCTTGGTCGTGACCGGCTCGAACGTCCTCTGACCGGTCTGGGTAACTTCCGCCATTGCGAATTCCTCTCCTGGTCGGGTCATACGCACCGTCGCACCGTCTTTCGGCAGCGCCGGCTCCTCTCCGGAAAGGCACTGCGCTTACGCAGGTTCCGGTGGTCTGTGAGTCCGTCCCCGACATCCGCATCAGCGCATGCCGGAGGTGGTGAGAAGGGTTCCGGGGCGCAGCAAGTCGATGAACGCCGGCGGTACCGGGACCGCCCGCTTGGCGTCGTACCCCAGGGCCTTGATCACGTCGGTACTGGCCAGGGGGTAGACGGTGCCGGAATCGTTGACGAGCAGATAGCTCGGGTTCGAGCCGTCCTTGGCCAGCGAAAGTCCTACCAGACGGCCGGATCCCGGAACCACCCGGACAGCCTGGGTGGGGTCGGTGACACTCTCCTGCCCCTTCCCGGAACCGGTGTGGGCTCCGGTCGGCAGCGCGGCACGCACCAGGTCGGCCCGGTCCGCGCGCAGCTTGCCGGGGTACTCCACGCAGGGGGCGGAGCCCGCGGCGGGGGCGTCGATGGCCGGCGGTTCCTGCGGCAGCCCGTTGCCCGAGGCCGCCGGCCCCTTCGGCACCGAGGCCAGCGCGGCCGCGCTGATCGTGCGGGTGGGCCGCCCCGAATCGGCACTGTCGAGCAGGTACTGGGTGCGGGTCAGCGCCGACAGGCCGTTCTTCTGGAGCAGGTAGTAGGTGCTCTCCGGCGTGGTGCCGGTGGAGAAGAAGTCACCGATCTTCGTCGGCTCGCCGTCGATCGTCGGCCCGGCGTCCCCGGCCCCGGGCACGGCCTGGGGGGCCAGGGCCGGACCGGCCGGGAACAGGTCGAGCCAGGCGGTGGGAACGGTCAGCGGGGTCACGTTGCCCCAGCCGAACACGTCGGCGACCCAGGGTTCGGCCAGTTCCAGAGCCTGCCCCTGCCAGAGCAGCGTCAGGCTCCGGCCCGGGGCGGTGACGAGAAGCCCTTCGGAGTCGGCGAACCGGTCGGCCGACGGCTGCCCACCGATGTCCGAGACCAGGGCGACCGTGGGCGCCTGCACGTACTGGGTCTCCGGCGTGGTCGCGCAGACCCTCCAGACCCCGGTGTTCAGGGTGGAGACAGCGGGCAGGTTGTCCGGGGCACCGCTCACCCCGATCGGCTCGCCGCGCGGAACGTCTTCCAGGGTGCTGCTCTTCACCGAGGCGGTCTTCACCGAACCGCCCACGGCGAGCCGGGCCGAGGCCAGGTTCTCGACCGGGCGCAGCAGCCCGTCCACCATCAGGTAACGGCTGCCGTCGCTCTTGTCGATGATCAGCGTGTTGGCCGCCTGCCAGGCCGTGGACCCCCGGCCGGAGAGCAGTGCGTACAGAGCCACCGCGCCGCAGGCCAGCAGGCCCACCATGATGCTCGCCGCGATACCGCGCAGGTCGCGGCCGGTGGGGTTGTCCAGGCCGTCCGGCTCGGCACTGACCAGTGCACCGGTCAGCCGGTGGTGCATGTATGACTGGGCCTCGACCTGGTCCCGGCGCGACTGCATGTCAGCCCACCATCGAACGGATCAGGGCGTAGTAGCCCAGGACGCCGATGGCCAGCGGCACCAGCGCGGCCAGCGCGATCACGTGCACGACATCGCCGATCCGGCCCCAGATCGGGGTGAGGCGGCGCAGCGGCAGGGTGTGGCCGAGCGTGGCCAGGGTGGCGCCGGTAGCGGCCAGGGCGGCCGCGAGCGCCAGGCGCCACATGGTGCTGGCGTCCATCGCGGTGCAGATCGCGAGTGCGGCCAGGCCGGTCAGGGAGGGCAGGGCGAGGGCCAGGCGGTGCCAGGCGCTGGTCATGACCCGCAGGGCCAGCAGCGGCGGCACGACGGCGACGGCGGCGGTGGCGGGGCCCAGCCAGCCCGGTTCGGCGGCGAGCAGGACCAGGGCGACGGCGGAGGCCAGGCCGATGCCGACGTAGATCGCGGTCATCGACTGGTCGGCCGTGGTGGCGCCGTCGAGGACCTCGGCGCCGGGTTCGGGGTCGATGTCTTTCTGCAGGTCCTCGGGGGTGACCGGGAGTTCGGGCAGCCGTAGCTTGCACAGCCGGAATCCGATGTTGGGCACGTAGGGCCGGAAGGCCGCTCCCAGAAGCAGTGCCAGGGTGCCGATCTGGGCGTCACTGAGGTCGGTGGTGATCAGTAGCACGCCGGTGGCCAGGCACAGTCCGGCGAGCAGCAGTACCAGGGTGATCCACGGGCCCGGGCGACGCGGTGCGATGATCATGATGGCGGCCAGGCCGGTCAGCACGAGCAGCGTGGTGACGGCGAACATCGTGACGGCCGGGGCGATGTCGGCATCGAGCTCGAAGGCCCGGGCCAGGCCGATCGCGCCGTCGATCCCGAAGAGCACTCCCCCGCCGGCCAGGACGACGGCGACGGTGCGGTCCTGGGCGCGGCGCTCGGCCGGCCAGCTGCCGCTGAGCAGGGCGATGGCCGCGACCAGGCCGAAGGCGGCGCGGGCGATCGAGTCGTCCTCGAACCACAGGGTGGCGACGCCGGTGATCAGGGTGGCGACCGCGACGGCCAGGGCGCCGGCCCGGGTCCAGGCCACGCGCCACAGGCCCGAGCGGTTGGCCAGGCCGTCGGCGATGCCGTCGATCAGGTCGTCGAAGTCGAGCGGGGGGATCTGCTCCGAGCGGGGCCGCAGGTGCAGGTGCTGCCCGTCGACGAGGTGGAGCTCGTCGACGGTGAGGTCCTCGTCCAGCGGGGTCTCACCGAGTCGCTGCAGTACCCAGCCGCTGTGTTCGAGACCGCGGTCGGCAAGGTCCGGGCCGAGCGCGTGCAGCAGGGCGGGAAGGAGGTCCGCGAGCGGCACGTGCACGGGCACCGACAGATCGACCTGACTGGTCGGTCCGGTGATGACGAGCCTGCACAGCTCGCCGGTGCTGGTGTCGGGCATACCCGTTGCACGTGGCCGGGGGGCGGGCGGTTCACGAGAATCTTTTGGATTCGGGTGAACGTCAGGTGAGCGCTGTGCCCGGGTCCATCCGTGTGAGGGGTGTGACGACCGTACCCTTCCGCCGGCCCGCCCGCCGTAACGGGCCGGAAATGCCGCACGGGGAGATCACTCTTCAGGAGCCGCCCGAACTGCCGGAGGTCAAGCCGGCCGGGATGCGGATGCTGGTGACCGTGCTGCCGATGATGCTCATGTCCGGCGGCATGGTGCTCATGTACACCAACAACGGCAGTGGTGGCGGCATGAGCTACCTGATGATGGGCATGATGGGCGCCGGCATGATCGGTATGGCGGCGGGCCAGATGGTCTCCGCCGGTGGCGACCGCAAGCACCAGGTCGGTGGCGACCGCCGCGACTACCTGCGTTATCTCTCCCAGAGCCGCCGTCAGGTGCGCACGTTCGCGGAGAAGCAGCGCTCGGCCCTGGCCTGGCGTCATCCCGATCCGGAGTCGCTGTGGTCGCTGGCGATGACGAGCCGTCTCTGGGAGCGCCGACCGGCGCACCCGGACTTCGGCGAGCTGCGGGTGGGGTACGGCTCGCAGCGGCTCGCGGTGCGGATCACGCCGTTGCAGACCAAGCCGGTGGAAGACCTGGAGCCGATCGCGGCGAAGGCCCTGCGCCGGTTCATCAAGGCCTACACGATGATCCCGGACCAGCCGGTGGCCCTGTACATCCGGGGTTTCGCCCACATCCGGGTGGGCAGTGACAAGGGATCGAAGGACGACGCGCGGCGGCTGATCCGGGCGCTGCTGGCCCAGCTGGTCACCTTCCACGCTCCCGACGAGGTGCTGCTGGCGGTGTGCACCTCGGAGCAGACGGTGGACGAGTGGACGTGGCTGAAGTGGCTGCCGCACGCCCAGCACGTCAGTTCGGTGGACGCGGCGGGGCCGGTGCGGTTGTTCGGCGACTCGCTGGAGGACGTCGAGCGCATGCTCGGCCAGCCGTTCGGCGAACGCGCCAAGTTCGAGTCGGGTGCGACGCCTTCGCGGGACGAACCGTTCGTCGTGGTGATCAACGACGGCGGGCGGATCCCGCCCGGGGCCCGCTTCCTGGCCACCGGGTACCGCAACGCGGTGATGATCGACCTGGACGGTCACGCCGAGATGGCCGGCCGGGGCGTGCTGACGCTCGACGTGACGGCGACGGACGTCGACATGGTGAAGAAGGACCGGGTGGGCCGTGAGGTGCGCACCCGTCTGTGCTCCCCCGACGGCCTGTCGCTGCGCCGGGCTCATGCGCTGGCGCGGCTGCTGGCTCCGCACTCGACCCGGGTGGGGGCGGCCGAACAGCAGCAGCAGGACGGCCTGAGCGCCGACCTGGACCTGCCGCTGCTGCTGGGCATCAACGACCTGGAGGCCTTCGACCCCCGGCCGGTCTGGTCGTCACGCAAGCCCAAGGACCGGCTGCGGGTGCCGATCGGGGTGGCGGCCGACGGTTCGCCGATCGAGCTGGACATCAAGGAGTCGGCCGAGGACGGCATGGGCCCGCACGGCATGCTGATCGGTGCGACCGGTTCCGGCAAGAGCGAACTGCTGCGCACACTGGTGATGGCGCTGGCGGCGACGCACTCGTCGGAGACCCTGAACTTCGTCCTCGTCGACTTCAAGGGTGGCGCCACCTTCGCCGGTCTGGACGATCTGCCGCACGTGTCCGCGACCATCACCAACCTGGCCGACGAGGCCGCGCTGGTCGACCGGATGCACGACGCGCTCAGCGGCGAGCTGGTGCGCCGGCAGGAACTGCTGCGGTCGGCGGGCAATTTCAGCTCGGTCCGGGACTACGAGCGGGCCCGGCAGAAGGGTGCCTCACTCGACCCACTACCCACCCTCTTCCTCGTCGTCGACGAGTTCAGCGAGCTGATCGCGACCCACGGCGACTTCATCGAGCTGTTCGTGATGATCGGCCGGCTCGGCCGGTCGCTGGCGGTGCACCTGCTGCTGGCCTCGCAGCGCCTCGACGACGGCCGTATCCACCAGCTGGAGGGTCACCTCTCGTACCGGATCGGCCTGCGCACGTTCTCGGCGATGGAGTCGCGCTCGGTCATCGGTGTGCCGGACGCCTACGAGCTGCCGTCCGCTCCGGGCAACGGCTACCTGCGTTCGGACGTCGCCACGATCACCCGGTTCAAGGCCGCCTACGTCTCCGGCCCGCACCGCCTGCGCTCGGCGAAGATCCGGCAGGAGGTGATCGCCAGCCAGGTGCTGCCGTACGGGGTGACCTACCTGCCGGTGGCGAAGCCGGCCGAGCCGGAGGTCGTGGAGCGCAGCACGTCGGAGGACGACGAGGAGGGCGTGGCCGCGCCGCTGCAGTCGTCGGTGATGTCGGTGCTCGCTGCCCGGTTGTTCGACCAGGGCCCGCCCGCGCACCAGGTGTGGCTGCCGCCGCTGGACCAGCCGCCCACGCTGGACCAGGTGCTGCCGCCGTTGCTGCCCGACCCCGAACGGGGTCTGCGGCCGGTGGACACCGATCCGAGCCAGACCCTGAAGGTGCCGGTCGGCCTGATCGACAAGCCGTTCGAGCAGATCCGTGACCTGCTGGTGGTGGACCTGTCCGGGGTCGGCGGGCACGCCGGCATCGCCGGTGGCCCGCAGAGCGGCAAGAGCACCCTGCTGCGCACCATGATCACCGGTCTGGCACTCACCCATTCCCCGCGCGAGGTGCAGTTCTACTGCCTGGACTTCGGCGGTGGTTCGCTGTCGGCGATCGCCGACCTGCCGCACGTGGGTGGGGTGACCGGCCGGCACGACCCGGACCGCATCAACCGGACCATCGCCGAGGTCTCCTCGCTCCTCACCGAGCGGGAGCGCAAGTTCGCCGAGCACGACGTGGCCGGGATGGCGGCCTACCGCGAGCTGCTGGCGACCGGTCAGGTCGAGGACCAGTTCGGTGACCTGTTCCTGGTGGTCGACGGCTGGTTCACGTTGCGCCAGGAGTTCGAGGCGGCCGAGACCCAGGTACGCGAGATCGCTGGCCGGGGCCTGAGTTACGGCATCCACATCCTGCTCACCGCGGCCCGCTGGTCGGAGATCCACCACACGATGCGCGACAAGATCGGCACCCGCCTGGAACTGCGGCTGGGTGACGCGGTGGAGTCCGGCATCGACCTGCGGGCCGCTGCGCAGGTGCCCAAGAAGCCCGGCCGCGGCCTGACCGACAGCAAACTGCACTTCATCGGGGCGCTGCCCCGGATCGACGGTGTGGGCACGGCCGACGACCTGGCCCAGGGCACCCGGCATCTGGTGTCGTCCGCCGTGGACAGCTGGACCGGGCCGACGGTGCGCCCGGTACGGACCCTGCCGATGCAGCTGCCGGTCGACCAGCTCCCGCCGGTCGAGGGTGACATGCGGATCGCGATCGGACTGGACGAGACCCACCTCAAGCCGGTGTGGCACGACTTCCGGGCCCAGCCGCACCTGACCGTGCTGGGCGACACCGAGAGCGGCAAGACCAACATGCTGAGGGTGATTCTGCGGGGCATCCTGTCCCGCTACTCCCCCAAGGAGGCGCGGATCATGGCGGTGGACTACCGCCGTGAGCTCTTCGACCTGATCCCCGAGGAGTACCGGCTGGGCTACTCGGTCTCCCTGGACAGCACCCGGGCCACCGCCCAGGACGCCGTCGCCGGTCTGAAGCCCCGCCTGCCCGGACCCGAGGTCACCCCGGACCAGCTGCGCCGCCGCGACTGGTGGAAGGGCCCCCTGCTGTTCCTGCTGATCGACGACTACGACCTGATCGCCGGCATGGACAACCCGCTGACCGACCTGGTGCCGCTGCTGCCGCAGGCCGGGGACATCGGGCTGCACATGGTGCTCACCCGGTCCGCGGCCGGCGTGATGCGGATGTCCATGGACCCGGTGCTGCGCCGGATGCAGGAGCTGAACACCCCCGACCTGGCGTTGTCCTGCCCGCCGAACGAAGGTCCACTGCTCGGCAACGTGAAGGCCCGGCACCTGCCCCCCGGGCGGGCCCAGCTGCTCACCCGGCGCGGCGGGCGGCTGATCCAGACGGCGATGGCACCGATTCCCGAGACGGCCGAGGTGTAGCCGGGAGTAGTCGTTCCGTCACCCACAGACCTGTGGGGCGGTGCCCGGAAAGCTGTGGGAGCCGGGCCATAAAGCTGTGAGGCGGCCAGAGGCAATAGGGTTTTCCCCCGTCCTGGACGGGGGAACATCCCCCCGGGAGGAGGGCACACCCCATACCGAGCACAGCTCTGGTTTTGCGAATGTCTGAGCATGTCGCAGACAGCGGAACTGACCCGGCCCGCGTCCACCGTCCCGCAGGCCGTCCCGGCCACCCCCCGGAGCGAGCAGGAACAGCGCTTCATCGATATCGTCCGCACCCACCGTCCGGCCCTGCTGGCCTTCACCACCCGGCTGGTCGGCGGCGACATCGGCCGGGCGGAGGACATTGTTCAGGAAACGTTCGTCCGGGCCTGGCGACGCATCGATATGCTCACTCCGGAGCACGGTTCGGTGAACTCCTGGCTACGCCGGGTGGCCTCGAACGTCGCGATCGACAGCCACCGGATGCGTCAGGTCCGCCCTTCCGAGGTAGAGCTGCAACACCACGACACTCCCATGCGGCAAGATGGGACAGACGGGACAGACCAGATCCTCGTCGGGATGGTGGTACGCGACATGCTCAGCTCCATCTGGCCGGAACACCGGGCAGTTCTCGAAGAGGTTTATCTGAAGGACCGCACCGCGGCCGAGGCCGCGGCCGTCCTCGGTATCCCGGTCGGAACGGTGAAGAGCCGGCTGTTCTACGCGCTGCGTACGCTGCGGGGGAACGCGCTGGAGAGCGGGCTCCGGGCCGGCTAGATGTCCGCACAGCAGGTCGCGATCGCGGCATCGATCATCCTGATCCTCCTGGGCGTGCTGCTGATCGGTCTGGGCACCCGCCCGGGTCCACAGCCGGCCGCCGCCCCCGTGGACGAGGCCGAACCCCCCGAGTCGACCGACGAGCTCCCCGAACTCGACGCCCTGGACGCGCTCGCCGACCCGGCAGACCCGCCCGAGGACGTCGAGGACCCGACTCCCCCGCTGGTCATGCTCGAGACCCGGCCGTTCGCACCCCTCGTGACGCCCGGTCACCAGAGCACTCCTCAGGAACGCCGGCTGTGCCGCGAGCGCACCGGTTCCGAGCTGGACGCCGATCTGGCCGAGGTGATCCGGCTGATCGAGAGCAAACCGCCGCAGCTGCGCGGGATGCTGATGAACGCGTCCTCCGCCGTGATCTCGCAGGAGCTCTCGGTACTGCGCGCCTACCTGCGCGGCGCCCTGACCGGCCTGGACACCCGGCTGCGCAACGGGCAGCACCACGAGGAGGACCAGCCCACGGTGGCCTGCCTGGTGTCCGGCCTGACCCGGCTGCCCGTGCACCCCGGGGCCTGCTTCCACCGGGCGCCCCGCGGTGACGTGTCGCTGGACGCGTTCTTCCCCGGGAGCGTGCTCATCGAGCCCGCTTTCGCCCGTGCCGAGCGAGAGGCCTTCCCGGCTGGTGGGATCGGCACCGGGCCCGTGGTCAATTACGTGATCTGGTCCGAATCGGGACGCCGCACACCGCTTCTCGTCGGCCATACCGACACTGTGCTGTTTCCCGCCGCGTCCCGGTTCCGGGTGCTGGCCCTCGACCACCAGCACGGTGACGCCACCGTGTACCTGGTCGAGGAGACGCCCCGGCCCTCGGCCCGCAGTCGCCGCGAGCACCAGGTGCTGGAACATCTACGCACCCGGGCCACCACGGCCGGTGTCGGGCCGATCGACGGCCCCGCCCCGTCACCGGTGTCCCATCCGGGCCTCGACGACTCGGGGCATCCCTACGCACTGCTCACCGAGACGGCCGACGCCGAGCCCGAGACGGTGGGATAAACGTGTGCGGCCGGCGGACCAGCCGGCCGCACCGCCCCTCCCCCACCGAATACGCCCCGAACCCGGATCCGAACAATGCCCGGAGATACCTCCAGGATTGCCCCGGGACCCCGAATCAGGAGGTGACGAAGTTCCAGATGTGGTCGTCGGTCGGCGAGCACGGGAACAAGGTCAGCACCTGCTCCAGCTTGTCGTTGCCACCCTCGTTCGAAATGTCAAGACATAGGCCGCTCTTGACGTTGACGAGATAAAAACCGTTACCCTGCGCCTGCTTCTTGAACATCTGGTTGTCCTGCGCACCGATCAGGCAGTCACTGATACCGATCTCGGTACCGGAAGCGTCCGCGCCCCGGCCCGGAACGTCGAGGCAGTAGTGAGACTTGACGTTGCGCAGGAGAAACGAGCCGTTCGCCTGCGCGATGGTCTCGTACTCCTGGTTGTCCGTGCTGCCCGGGTAGCAGACGAGCGACACCGGCTTGGTGCCCAGGGCCACCCCGTCGACGCCGGCCAGGTCGATGCACCGGTCGGCGACCATCTCGTTCTTGACCATGCCGACCCACTGCACCGTGGTGTTCGGCGATGCCTCAGCCTTCTTCGCAGCGGTCGAGGCCTTCTTCTTCGCGGCCGACGACTGCTTCTTGGCCGTGGCCGTGCCGGTCGGCGCCGCGGTCTCGGTCACCGTCCGGGTGCGCACCGGAACCGCATCCTGGGTGGCCGTCCTCCGCTTCCGCACCGTCGGCGTGGCGGTCGGGGTCGCGGTGGTGTCCGACGCGGTCGCCGAGCTGATCGGGGCTGCTGTCGACTGCACGTTCGATGCGGCCAGCGAGGCGTTCTGCGGCTCTTGGCCACCGGAGCCGGCGACCGTGCTGACGGCCGCCACACCACCGATCACGACGCCCGCCACCACCGCGAGCGACCCGGCGATCACGGCCACGCCCTGCAGACCCCGGGTGGGCACGGCGGCCATCGCACGCCGGCCCATCACCGGGCTCTTCCCGGGGCCGAGGAGTTCCGGGCGGCTGCCGTCGTCGTCCTCCGCCGGCCTGGTCGTCGGTTCGCTGTTCACGGTCTACTCCTAGGGAGAGCGGATGCTGTCACGAGGCGAACAACGACCGAAAGTACCTCAGATCGAATGCGGAGGGATGTCCGCAGGATCGATGCGCTGCAGCAGCTCGTTCGAGGATTCCGACAGGTCCGTGTCAGCCAGTCGCGCCGCCTGACGCTCCGTCATCGTCTGGAACAGCTGACGAGCCACCCGGCCGTTACCGAAACCGACGTTCCGCCCCATCGCGTCGAAGTACTCCACCAGCGACGCACGGGTCTTCTCGGTGATGTCGTACTCGTGGTGCGCGGCCTGCATCTCGACAATCCGGGTGAGTTCCTCCGAGGTGTAGTCAACGAACTCCAGGGTGCGCGAGAACCGGGACTTCAGGCCGGGGTTCGAGCTGAGGAAGTGGTGCATCTCGCCCGAGTACCCGGCCACGATCACGACGATCTCGTCGCGGTAGTCCTCCATCAGCTTCATCAGCGTGACGATGGCCTCCTGACCGAAGTCGTTCGACTGCCCGGGCGGCGAGAGCGAGTACGCCTCGTCGAGGAACAGCACGCCGCCCAGGGCCTTACGGAACACCGCCTCGGTCTTGGGCGCCGTGTGACCGACGTACGAGCCGACCAGCGCGCCCCGGTCGGCCTCGACCAGGTGCCCCTTCTCCAGCACCCCGAGCCGGGCCAGCAGACCTCCGTAGAGCCGCGCCACCGTGGTCTTGCCGGTGCCCGGGTTGCCGGCGAACACCAGGTGCCGGTTCAGCGGCGGCGCCGCCAGTCCGGCCTCCTGCCGCCGTCGCACCATCTGCATGAGCTTGACCAGCGCGTTCACATCGTTCTTGACCTGCTCCAGGCCGACCAGTTCGGTCAGCTTGTGGTGTAGTTCGTCCAGCGACTCCTGCGGCTCGGTCGTCGCCAACCCGTCCACACCCAGCTCGGCCTCGGAAGCACCCTCGGCCGTGGCCTTCTCGAGTCGCGCACCGGTGCGCGCGGTGACCGCGGCCGCCGGGATCGTCGACGTCTGGACGTTCGCGACGGTAATCTTCGCGAACTCCGGATTCGCGTCCTCGTCCTGACTCAGATCGGCCTCGGTGTCGTGGATCCGCCAGCCGGTCACCGTGGGGGTGGCCTTCCTGCCCACGTGCAGGGCCGGGAACCCGCTCGCCGAGACATCGCAGTCCTCGTAGGTTCCCGAGGCCCCGTCGCCGACGAAGATGCCGTTCTTGGTGGTGTCCCGCACCGTCAGCCGGGTCACCGTGGGACTGGCCCCGGTCCAGACCACCAGGCCCGAACCGCCCGCCCCCTCAATGTGACATTCCTCGAGCGTGCCCCGCGCGTCCTTCTCCAGCACGATCCCGGCCGTACCGGCCCGGCGCACGCGCACCTCACGGATCGTGGCACCGGCCCCCGGCCCGATCTGCACGGCCGAACGCTCGCTCTCACTGATGACGGTCTTCCCCACCGTCGCCCGCTCCCGCGACGCCAGCGAGACCCCTACCCCGCAGCGCTCGAGATCTGTCCCGGAGAGGTCGAGTTCGGCATCGCCCTCGGTCTGCACACCGCTCAGGCCGGCCGCGCGGACGGAACCTCCCCGCACCCGGGCGCCCGCGCGTCCCTTGATGTGCAGGCCGTGCTCCGGGGTTCCGGCGACCACCAGGCCGGTGACGTCGATCTGGGCCGAGTCACCCGCGCAGACGGCGCTGAAAGTGGCCTCCTCGACCCGGACATCGCTCAGACGGGCACCGGAGCTGCCGGAGAGGTAGAACCCGTTCGCCCCGCTACGGCGCACCGAGCCGTCGCTGAACGAGAGCTGAGCCTGGTCGCGGGAGACCACGCCGGTGCCGGTCATCTTCTCGAGCACGCAGTTCTCCAGCGTGAGCACGCTGGTGCCGGCCGCGACCACCCCGGAACGCCCGGTCCCGGCGATCCGGCAGTCGCTCAGGCGGGCCTGTCCCGCGCCCGCCAGAACACCGTCGCCGGTGGCCTTCTCGATCACGCAGTCGGTCAGGAGGACGCCGGTGGCATCGGCCGGCGCCGTACCGGCCGCGGATGCGGGCCCGCTGCCGAGGATGCGCAGACCCTCGGTGCCTGAGCGCTCGATCCGGCAGCCGCGCAGGATCACCGACGCGTCGTCCTCGACCAGCACACCGCTGCGGCCGGTGCGCGAGAACTCGCTACCCTCGGCCTGCACCCGGCCCTGGCCCCGCACCCGCAGACCGGAGCCCCGGGTGGATCGGATCTGCGTCTCCTGCAACGTCAACCGGGCGGAATCGCTGACGACGACGCCGGTTCCGTCGATGGCCGTGATCACACAGGTGTCCATCACGGCCTGGCTGGAGGCGGTCAGGTGCAGGCCGACCATGGGCGCGCTGCTGATGCGGCACATGGTCATCCGCACCGCGGCCTCGTTCTCCAGGTCGACCCGGCCGGCGATCACATCGCACTCCGACAGCTCCGCCACCCCGCCGGTCACCCGCAGCTGGGGGTTGCCGTCGGTGGCACCGGTGAGCACCAGCCCGTGAATGCGCACCGGCGCGGCCAGCATGACCCCCGCCGGGCTGACGATCCGGACCGTACCCGGCCCTTGTTCGGCCACGATCGCCACCGGGCGGGAGATCACCAGGTTCTCCAGGTAGACCCCCGGCGCCACGGCCACGGTCTGCCCGTCCTGGGCTGCGGCCAGCGCCTCGGTGATCGTGCCGATCGCCCGGCGGTCGCCGGGCACGACCCGCACCACCGATGAGGCGCCCGGGTCCGGAGCGGGGCGCGCGTTCTGCCGGGGCTCGCGGCCGCCGAGCCTCACAGCCGGTCCTGCTCGGTCTGCTGCTGGAAAGGATTGCGGAACAGCGCGTCCAGATCGGCCAGGGCGTCACCCAGCGGGTCGCCCGGCACCATCGTGCCGGCCGGTCCAGGACCGGCCACGAGCGGCCCGGCCACCTGCAGCGCGGCGGCCTGGGCGGCCTCGCGGGTCGTGACCAGGGCCTCCAGCAGCTTCGCGGCCAGGGCGGCACCGGTCAGGTCACGGTGCTCCTCACCGGCGAGGCTCAGGCCGGTGATCGCACCGTTGAGCGCGCTGGTGACGGTGATCAGGCCATCAGGTGAGGTGACCTCGACGGTCTCCGTCTCCATCCGGTGGGTGATCACGGCCAACTCGTCTCGCTGCCGGGCGAACTCGGCCACCGCTGCGGCCATCTCGTCAGCCTGCGGCTGGGCCGCGCCGTTCGGGTCGTCGCCGGCCGGTGAGGTCATGATATGCAGCTCTCCGTGATCATCTGGTAAGGGTCGGCCCTTATCTTCGTCCTTCCCGGCAACCGGCCGCACCTCCCGCAGCGGCGAAGTGTGGTCGATCACCCCAGCCAGAGTCCCGGCAGAGTCCCGGCGGAGTCCCGGCAGGACCCCGGCGGGCCGACCGCATGATCCGGAACTGCGCGACGCCTGGCCTGATCACGAACGAGGTGGGGGGCCCGTCAGGTCTGGGGCCGGGACGGGGCGGCCAGGGGTGTTCTTGCGCACCGCCCTGGCCACGGCCTGGATCTCGTGCAGCACCACGCCCACCGCCGGCACCCGGGCCATGTCGGGCCACAGCAGGGCGTAGGTACGACGCAAGGGCCAGTCGCGCAGCGGGCGATAGACCAGGTCGGGGCGGGTGTGGCCGAGCAGGCCGAGCTCGTTCATCATGCTGATGCCCATACCGCTCGCCACCAGGGCCTGGACGGTGAGCACGTCGTCGACGGTGGCCACGATGCGAGGGCTGAAACCGGCGTTGGTGCAGGCCGCCATGAAGCGGTCGCGGAAACTCTCCATCACCCAGTTCTGGTCGGCCAGCTCGGTCAGGTCGATGGCCTTGCGCTGGGCCAGGGCATGTCCGGCCGGCATCACCACACACCGCCGGTCGGTGATGAGTTCCCGCCGCAGCATGGTGCTCTCGCCCTCGGGCAGGTCTTCGTTGGCCCAGTTGCAGAGCAGGCCCAGCTCGACCTCGCCGGAGCGGATGAGTCTCCGGGCCTCCACCGGTTCGGCCTGGGTGACACTGATGCGGATGTTCGGGTGCGACACCCGCAGCCGGTCGATCACCGGCGGGAGCAGACGGATGAGCCCACTCTGGAAGGCCACCACCCGCACCAGGCCACCGCCCCGGGCCACGGCCGAGGACATGTCCTGCTCCACCGCGCGGATCACCGAGAACACATTGTCGGCGTGCTGCAGCAGCACCTCGCCGAGCTCGGTGAGCTGCAGACCCCGGCCCACCCGCACCACCACCGGCGCCCCGAGGGACTGCTGGAGGCGTCGCATCTGGTAACTCACTGCTGGCTGGGTGTAACCCAGCGAAGCCGCGGCGGCCGTGTACGAGCCAGTGCGGGCCACCTCGGCCAGCACCTTGAGCTGCTGTACGTCCACCGAACCAGTATGTCCGCCCCATGTTTCACCTGGGCGTTCGTGATCCATAAAGAGTCTTGATGGATCCACGAAAAAACTCCCGTTGGACGCTGGTGAGCGCCGTTCGCTCTAATTACCGCATCGCCCACCCCGTTCCCTCCGGAGGTCACCGTGTTCGGCAGGAATCAGGTCCAGAACCAGCCGGACGTAACGGTCGCGGACACCAGCGGTGCGAACTCGGACTCACTGATCCGGATTCGTAACCTTAATAAGCACTTCGGTTCTTTCCAGTGCCTTTTCGACATCAATCTGGATGTGGCACTGGGCGAAGTGGTGGTGGTGATCGGCCCCTCCGGGTCGGGCAAGTCCACGCTCTGCCGATGCATCAACCGGCTGGAGACCATCAGTTCCGGGGTGATCGAGGTCGCCGGTAAGCCGGTACCGGCCGAGGGACGCGAGCTGGCCCAGCTGCGGGCCCAGGCCGGCATGGTGTTCCAGTCGTTCAACCTGTTCTCGCACCTGACCATCCTGCAGAACGTGGCCCTGGCCCCGATCAAGGTGCGCGGGCTGTCCAAAGACCGGGCCCACGCCCTGGCCAGGGAGTTGCTCGGCCGGGTCGGGATGGCCGATCACGCCCACAAACACCCTGGTCAGCTCTCCGGGGGCCAGCAGCAGCGAGTGGCCATCGCCCGGGCCCTGGCGATGGAGCCCAAGGTGCTGCTCTGCGACGAGCCGACCTCGGCGCTCGACCCGGAGATGATCCAGGAGGTGCTCGACGTCCTCACCGGCCTGGCCGCCGAGGGGATGACGATGCTCGTGGTCACCCACGAGATGGGTTTCGCCCGCAAGGCGGCCGACCGGGTGGTGTTCATGGACGGCGGGCGCGTTCTCGACGTCGCACCGCCCGAGCAGTTCTTCACCAACCCGCGTAACGACCGGGCCGCGGACTTTCTCGCCAAGGTGCTCACCCACTGAGCAGCTCTCGTCCGGCGGCGCACCGACGCGCTGATGTATCTGGATTAATTCGCTATGCCTTCTCCCCCAACACCCTTCACCTGGAGATTCCGATGACGAGCATCATTCGCCGCACCGGCACCGTCGCAGCCGCCGGCGCCGTCCTGGCCCTCGCCGCCGCCTGCTCCGGCGGTTCCTCCGACACCGGCGCCGTCCCCGGTGGCGGCGCCCAGGCCACCTCGAACGCCGACAGCGACGCCATCGCCGCGCTGATCGAGGCCCAGCAGCCGGCCACCGACCTTCCGGCGGGCTCGACCGCCGCCAAGATCAAGGAGAAGGGCGAGCTCACCGTCGGCGGTGTGCAGACCTCGGCCCTGTTCTCCCTGCTGAACCCGACCACCGGCAAGGTGGAGGGCTTCGACGCCGCGATGTCACAGCTGCTGGCCGACTACATCATCGGCGAGCCGAACACCAAGCTGGTCAACGTGACCTCGCAGACGCGTGAGGCGCTGATCCAGAACGGCTCGGTGGACGTAGTTTTCGCCACCTACACGATCACCCCGGAGCGTGCCGAGAAGATCTCCTTCGCCGGCCCGTACTACCAGGACGGTCTCGGTATCGAGGTGAAGAAGGGCACCACGGGCATCAACACCCTGGCCGATCTGAACGGCAAGACCGTGGTCACGCAGTCGGCCTCGACCGCACCGAACAAGATCACTGAAGCCGCGCCGGAGGCGAAGATCCAGCTGTTCGAGACCAACACCGAGGCACTGCAGGCACTGCAGCAGGGCCGGGCCGACGCCTACGTGATCGACCAGTCCATCCTGGCCGGAAACGCCGTGACCAACGACGATGTCGAGGTGATCGGCGGCAAGTTCACCGAAGACCCCTACGGTATCGGCCTGGCCAAGGACGACGCCGACTTCAAGAAGTTCGTGAACACCTGGCTGCAGGCGAAGATCGACGACGGCACCTGGGCCAAGGTGTGGCAGGCCACGGTCGGCACCGAGGTGCCGGGCGACGTCCCGACCCCGCCCACGATCGGCTGATCCGTGGACGTCATCGCCGACAACCTCGATGTCTTCGGTCAGGGTCTGCTGATCTCGATCCAGATCAGCGTCTCCACGTTCGTCCTGGCGGGGGTCCTGGGCCTGCTGCTCACGGTGTGCCGGATCAGTCCGGTGCTGCCGCTGCGCCTGGCCGCCACCGTCTACGTGGAACTGGTGCGGAGCATCCCCCTGCTCGTCCTGCTCATCCTGTTCGTCTTCGGCCTGCCGGAGATCGGCCTGATCGGGCCGCTGCTGGGGACCGCGGTAGTGGCGATGAGTCTCTACTGGGCAACATTTTTCAGTGAAACCATGAGATCCGGGGTCCGGGCCGTCGCGAAGGGGCAGATCGAGGCGGCCCGGGCTCTGGGGTTCACCTTCGGCCAGGTACTGCGGCTGGTGGTGCTCCCCCAGGCCCTGCGCACCATCATCCAGCCGCTGGCCTCGCTGCTCATCGCGATCATCCTGAACTCCTCGCTCGCCGCGGCGGTCGGGGTGACGCAGGAACTCACCGGGCAGACCCAGCTGCTGGACCAGCGATACGCCCAGCCCCTGGTCACGTTCGGTGCGGCCGCGGTCTGTTACGTGGCCATGGCCTTCATCATCGGCCGGTCCGCCGGTTACCTGGACAGGCGATTGGCGGTGCAGCGATGAGCTCGACCACGCAGCAGCAGGCCCGGGGCGGGGTCGGCGACCCGGAGATCGGCCTGACCCCGGTCACGGTGACGTCCCCGGCCGGCCTGCGGGCCCGGTTGGCGGCCATCGGGGCCCAGGACGCCGCCCTGTTCGACGTCCCGGGACCTCGCGGCCGGCAACGCATCCGGATCGCCACGGTGATCTCGATCATCGTGCTGATGGCGATGTTCGCCGCCGGTGTGCGACAGTTCGCCGTCAACGGCCAGCTGGAATGGTCGAAATGGCAACTTTTCACCCAGTGGCCAGTGATCCGATACCTTCTCAACGCGCTGTGGGCCACCCTCCAGGTCACGCTGATCAGCGGCGCGATCGCCCTGCCGCTGGGGGCCCTGCTGGCCCTGGCCCGGTTGTCGCGCAGCCGGCTGCTGAGCAAGCCCGCCACGCTGTACGTCGAGATCTTGCGGGCCGTTCCGCTGCTGCTGCTGATCTACGCCCTCCTGCTCGGCCTGCCCAGCACCGGCATCCGGATCCCGCTGTTCTGGCAGCTGATCATCCCGATCGTGCTGACCAACGCCGCCGTGCTGGCCGAGATCTTCCGCGCCGCGGTGAAAGCCCTTCCGAGGGGTCAGACCGAGGCCGCCTACGCCCTCGGCCTGGGCTACTGGCCGACGATGCGCCTGGTGGTGCTGCCCCAGGCCATCCGTCTCGCCGCGCCCGCCCTGATCAGCCAGATCATCCGCCTGCTCAAGGACAGCACCCTGGGCTACGTCGTGAGCTATCTCGAACTTCTCTACTCGGCAAGAGTTCTCGGAGAGTTCAACCACACCGTGATCCAGAGCTTCGTGGTCGTCGCAGCCGTCTTCATCGTCGCAAACCTCACCCTGGCCGCTGTCGCCGGCCAGGTCGAGCGCCGCATCGGTGGCGCCGGCGGCCGAGCCTGATCCGCCCTTCCCTGACTTCTGGAGTGTGAACACCGTGTGCCGTCTTCTGGGCGTAGTCGCCCGAAAATCCGCCCCCATCGCCGAACTGCTGGCCGAAGACCTGGACCCTTTCCTGCAACTCGCCTGTGAGCACAAGGACGGGTGGGGGATCGCCTTCCGGGACGAGCTCGGCGCGGTCAGCATCGTCAAGGGCACCGACCGGGCGGACGACAGCGATCTGCTGCGCGGCCTGCTGAAGAGCTGCGTGACCGACATGGCCGTCCTGCACATCCGGATGGCAAGCCCCCATCTCGCAGTGTCGATGGACAACACGCACCCGTTCGGTGACGCCCGGGCGGCCTTCGCCCACAACGGCGAGATCCGGCCGGTCACCAGCCTCGACGCACTGATCTCCCCCGGCCTCCTGGCCACGGCCGTCGGCACCACGGACAGCGAGCGATACTTCCTCGCCATCCGTGAGCAGATGGACCAGGGATCACCGCCCGAGCAGGCGATCACCCGTACGGCGCAGTCGATTCGCGAGCGGGCCGAGATGGTCGTCAGCCTGAACTGCATGATGCTCACCCCGGACGGGCTCTTCACCTATGCGGAGCACGATCCTCACTCCGAGGTGATCGGCCGTCGCGGTCCGGGCTATTTCGGCCTGAGTTACCGTCAGGAAGAACACAAGACGGTCGTCGCGTCCGAGGGCTGGCCGCAGCCCCGGCCGCAGTGGCGCGGGCTCCCCGCGAGCCACGCGGCCCGGTTCACCACCGCGGACCTCCAGCCCCGGATTCACTGACCGCTCTCGTCCGGTCACCGGATACGCACGTGCATTCCCGCTTTTCGACAGGGCCCCTTTATCAGAACTCCCGATCTAAAGGAGCCTTAACATTCCATTCATGTCCTTGAGTGCCAAAATCGCGGTATACATTGACACCGCCTACCGTTCACCAGCGTCGCTCGAACATCCGGGCCCACACCGGTAAGTCTCGACCGGAGGATGGGGCCGGGCACCCCACGACGCGGCCCGGTGGGTGGCCGACCAGAGAAGCACCATACGGAGGGGACGGTTTCGACTATGAGCGTCGGCCCGCAAAGCGCCCGCACCTGGCCCGGCTCCAGCCGTCCGGCCGTGGTGACAGAACGGCAGCTACAACGGATCAAGATCGCGGTCGAGGCCGTGGACGTGTTCAGCCGGGCCGGGGTCGCCGGACTGATCGGCCCCAGCCCCGACATCCAGCTGCTGCCGACCCCCCAGCTCCCCCAGGCCGACGTCGTGGTGATCGTGGCCCCCCGCCTCAGTGGCCGGGCCCTGCGGCGCCTGCGGGGCCTGCGTGAGGTCTGCTCGGCCCCGTTCGTCCTCATCCTCGACAATCTCGGTGACGGCGACTGGCTGGCCGCCGCCGAGGTCGGGGTCGCCGGGGCGATGTGGCGCTCCGAGGTCACCCCCGACCAGTTCACCGAACTGATCCGGACCGTGATGAGCGGTGGCAGTCAGTTGCCGCCCGAGGTCCAGGGTCAGTTGCTGAAAGACGTCGCCCACCTGCAGGAGACCGTGCTCGGCCCGCGCGGCCTGACCGCCTCCGGGCTGGAGACCCGCGAGGTGGACGTGCTGCGGCTGATCGCCGAGGGCCTCGACACCGCCGAGATCGCCGACCGGATGAAGTATTCCGAGCGCACCGTGAAGAACATCCTCTACGCGATGATGACCCGGCTGAACCTGCGCAACCGTTCGCACGCGGTCGCTTACGCCATGCGTTCGGGCATCATTTAGAGCACTCATGATGGACGACGTGGTAGCCGCGGTGGATCACCGCGGCTACCGCTGTGTTTCAGGAGGAATGGGCCCGTAGCTCCGACAGCTGCGCGGCACTCCAGCCGCTGTTCGCGGTGAAGGTCAGCCTCAGGTAGCGCACCCGGGCCTGCGTGAATGACGTCGATACCGCGTTCTGCGACGACGAATTCGCGTCGAAGGAGTAACCCGCGGCTCCCTTGAGCTGTGACCAGGACGAGCCGGTGCGGCTGCCGCTGATCGCGATCGTCTGGGTGCGGCTGTTCCAGTCCGAGACCTGGGGCAGGGCGAGCTGTAGCCGGCCGACGGTCTGCAGAGAACCCAGATCCACCGTGACCGTCTGCGGGAAACCGGCTTCGGCCTCCCAGTAGGTACTCACATCGCCGTCGGTGATATTGCTCGCGACGTAGTCCTGGATGTGCCCGCCGGTCTGCACCGACTTCGACGCGGCCAGGTTCACCGAAGGGTCCGCCACCTTCACCGTGGACGCGCTCGATGCCTTCGTGGTGCTGCTCGCCGCGGTCGCCTTCTTCGTGGTGGTGCCCGAACGCCCGGTGGAGGCGGCCCGCTGGGTGGGCGCGGTGGTCTTCTCGCCCGAGGCCGCCCGGCGGGTGGGCTTCTTCGTCGGCTCCGGGGTCTTCCGGGCGGTGGACGAGGCGGCCGCCGATGCCGACGGGGCGGCCGTCCCGCTCGCCGAAGCGGTGGCGCTCGGGGTCAGCGGATCGGAGGCCAGGGACGCGTTCCCACCGGAGCCGTCCTGCTGGTTCAGCGACTGCACGGTCGCGATCCCACCCACGATCACGCCCGCCACGATGGCAACCGTGCCGGCGATCACGGCAACGCCCCGCGGCCCTCGCAGAGGCATCCGCGCCGCGGGCCCCCGGCTCACCACCGAGCCGCTCCACGAGGCGACATCGCGCCGCTCCTCATCGTCCGGCCCCTCATCGCCCGGCCCGTCATCGCCCGGCCTCTCACCGCCGGCCCCCAGAGTCCCGGCCTTCCGGGACTCCGCCCGTGGAACCGGGCCGGACGAAGGAGCCCTCGACGAGGCCCGATCCCCCGAACCCGATGTGCCCGGTGCCTCCGCCGAAGGATCCGACGTCCTCGAAAAACGCTCCGCCGAGACCTGAACCACCGAGCCCGAGCCACGCACCCCGGAGACCGGCGCCGGATCCGGTGCCGCCGGAGCGCGCGCCCCTGAACCCTGCGCCCCTGAACCCTGCGCGCCGGAGCCCGGAATCACCGAATCCCGCGCCCCGAAACCCCGTCTCCCCAGAACTGGCGCCGCCGGCCCCTGCCCACCGGAACCATCGACCGCCGAACCCCACCCGGCCTGTCCCTGCGAGTCCCGCGGGCCCGAACCAGGCACCGCCGCACCCGAAATCTCCGAATCCCGTGCCCCAGAACCTCGTCCCCCCGGATCGTGCTCACCTGAGCCACGACCGGCCGAGTCGTTCGCTCCCGAATCCGGCGTCTGCGAACCCGGCGTCTGCGTGCCCGGGATCTGCGTGCCCGGGATCTGCGTGCCCGGGATCTGCGTGCCCGGAGCCGACCGCTCCCACACCGTCCTGGGCTGTGGGCCCCGCCCTGGTGGGCCCAGCAGCGGCCTGGCCTGGGGGCGGCGCGGGTTCACCGGCCCGGTCTGGCCCGGCCGGATCCAGCCCGGGCGATCCGGCAGCCCCGTCTGAGCCGACGGCCCCGTCCCGTCCGGCTGAGTGATCCGGCCCGGCTGCCCCGAGTGACCCGGCCGATCCGGTTGACCCGGCCGATCCGGTTGACCTGACCGATCCAGCTGACCTGACCGATCCGGTTGACTTACCTGATCCGGTTTACTCGGCTGGTCCGGCTGTGTCCGGCCCGTCTTCCGGGCCTGCGCACGCCGGGCCTCCGCACGGGTACGCGGCGCCGGCTCAGTGCTGTCCACAACCGCTGCCTCTCACATCTGCTCTCACGGCCATCCGGCACACGCCCGACGCCATCGACTCGCGGTGCAACGCGCAAAGAGGGGATTACCCTCGAAAGGCGACTTTACCGCGTCCTCTGCGACCCGAAAATTACCGTTTGCCAACGACCCGCAGGTGCGACGATGGCGCTGTGCACGACGAACGGATCGCTGCGGCCATCACCTGGGCGCACCAGGTGCTCGGCCCGGTGGAACTGCAGGTGATAAAGCTGCGGCCGTGGGCCGCGACCTGGCGCGTCGAAAGACCGCAGGCCCCGGATCTGTACCTCAAATGTTCCACCGCGCAGACCGGCCACGAGGCCACGGTGCTGCAGACGCTCACGGAGGTCGTCCCCGATCTGGTGCCGGAACTCGTCGCCGCCGACCCGGCCGCCCACCGACTCGTCGTGGCCTCGGCCGGCACCGTGCTCCGCGACCTGAAGAAGATCGACACGTTCGACCTCACCGCCTGGGTACCCCCGGTCGAGAGCTTCGCCCGGTTGCAGCGCCGGGTCGCCCCCCCCCACGCCGACAAGCTTCTGACGCAGGGGGTCCCGGACGAACGACCCCACCGGTACCCGCAGATGCTGCGGGATTTCAGCACCGCGGGGCAGCTTCCGGCGGCGATGCGCGACCGCCTGGCAACCCTCGCCGACCGGTGGGAGACCCGGGAACCCCGGTGGTGGCGGGCGTCCAGCATTCCGGTCTCGATCCAGCACGGCGACCTGCACGACGGCAACGTGGCGGTGGACGCCGAGGGCCGCGCCCGGTTCTTCGACTTCGGCGACTCCACCGTGGCCCACCCGTTCACCACGATGGATCTGCCCCTGCTGTTCGCCCGCCGGGTCGGCCTGGCACCTGTGCTGAGGGCCCACAACTGGCTACGGGCCCTCACCCCGGACGAACCGGGCGGCACCGGATCAAGCAGCAGCACCTCAGGCAGCACCGCAGGCAGCACCGTGCGGTGAGACCAGGTCGCCGCGGACGGGTGGGGTCGGCCGATCGAGCACTGGCTGACTCAGCTCGGCAGCAGTCCACGCACGTAGGCGGCCTGCCCGACGTGCTGGGCGTCGTCGTCGATGACGCTGACGATCCGCACGCCGAGGGTGACGGGCGGGTCCCAGGCCTCGTCCACGATCTTGTCCAGATCGGTCTCGCTCAGCCCGGAGAGGTACTCGACCGTGCGGGCGTGGGCGGCGTTGTAGTAGTCCACGAGCAACTGCGGGTCGTCGACCCGCACCTTGGCCACGTCGTCGCCCGACATGCCGTACCCGTGGGCCTTCGCGTCGAACGTCAACGCGAACCGCCCGAACCAGCCCTGCGACGTCCACACCTGCTCGGTGCCCGCGACGTCGGCGATCTGGGCGTCCTGGACCCGGGCCAGGTGCCACAGCAGCCAGGCGATGGAGTTGCCCGTGCCGCCGGGCCGGTAGGACAGCTGATCGGCGTTCAGCCCTGCCGCCGCCGCGGCCACGTTCTCCTTGATGCGCTCCAGTGAATCGTTCAGCAGGTCGAAGGTGTTCATCCACCGAACCTATGCCTGACTCCGTGACCATGACCACTCGATGACATCGATGTTTCTCCCAGATAAATCAGTGTTCGAATCGATTTCATTGACCGGACGACGCAGAACATCTGTTAGACCGGTACCCACGCGAGTCAGGAGAATTCCCCGATCGGCGGGGCCCCTCCCATATCGGGAGACCTGGCTTCCTCGGCAGAAAGGACGTCATGACCGTCATCCGAGCCGCGATCACCCAGACCACCTGGACCGGCGACAAAGAATCGATGATCAAGCGGCACGAGGACTTCGCTCGCGCCGCCGCGTCGCAGGGCGCCCAGGTCATCTGCTTCCAGGAACTTTTCTACGGTCCTTATTTCGGTATCACCCAGGACAAGAAGTACTACGAGTTCGCCGAACCGGCCGACGGCCCGGTGGTGCAGCGTTTCCAGGCGCTGGCCAAGGAACTGTCCATGGTCATGATCCTCCCGATCTACGAGGAGGAGATGCCGGGCGTGTACTACAACACCGCGGTGGTGGTCGACTCCGACGGCTCAGTGGTGGGCAAGTACCGCAAGAACCACATCCCGCACCTGGACAAGTTCTGGGAGAAGTTCTACTTCCGTCCGGGCAACCTGGGCTGGCCGGTGTTCGAGACGTCGGTCGGCAAGGTCGGCGTGACGATCTGCTACGACCGGCACTTCCCCGAGGGCTGGCGCATGCTCGGCCTGGCCGGGGCGCAGATCGTGTTCAACCCCAACGCCTCCAAGCCCGGCCTGTCGAACCGGCTCTGGGAGCTGGAGCAGACCGGTGCCGCCGCCGCGAACGGCTACTACGTGCTGGTGCCGAACCGGGTCGGCAGCGAGGACAACGAGTTCGGTGACGAGGCCGTGAACTTCTACGGCACCTCGTACGTCGCCGACCCGCAGGGCAACTACGTCGGCGAGGTCGGTTCCGGCAGCGAGGAGCAGTTGCTCGTGCGGGATCTCGACCTGGACCGGATTCGCCAGGTGCGCGACGACTGGCAGTTCTACCGCGACCGTCGTCCCGACGCCTACGGCCTGATCGTGGAGCCGTGATCATGACGAAAACACTGATCAAGAACGGCACCGTGGTCTCGGCGACCGGCCGGGCCCAGGCCGACGTGCTGATCGACGGCGACACCGTCGCCGCCGTGCTGCAGCCCGGCTCGACCCTGCTCGGCTTCGAGATCGAGCGCAACGTGGACCGGGTGATCGACGCGGCGGGCAAGTACGTCATCCCCGGTGGCGTCGACGCCCACACCCACATGGAGATGCCGTTCGGCGGCACCCAGGCGAGCGACACGTTCGAGACCGGTACCCGGGCCGCGGCCTGGGGCGGCACCACCAGCATCGTCGACTTCGTGGTGCAGTACCCCGAGCAGGACGTGCTCAGCCAGCACCAGGTGTGGCAGGAGAAGGCGGCCGGGAACTGCGCCATCGACTACGGCTTCCACCAGATCCTCTCCGACGTCCAGGACTCCAGCCTCAAGGCGATGGACGAGCTGATCGACGAGGGCGTCACGAGCTTCAAGCTCTTCATGGCCTACAAGGGCGTCTTCCTCAGTGACGACGGCCAGATCCTGCGGGCCTTCCAGAAGGGCGCCGAGAACGGCGCCATGATGATGATGCACGCCGAGAACGGCGCGATGATCGACGTTCTCGTGCAGCAGGCGATCGAGGCCGGCAACACCTCCCCGTATTACCACGGGCTCACCCGCCCCTGGCAGGCCGAGGAGGAAGCCACCCACCGGGCGATCATGATCGCCGACCTCACCGGCGCCCCGCTCTACGTGGTGCACGTCAGCGCCAAGCAGGCGGTCGAGCAGATCGCCGCCGCCCGCGACCGCGGCCTGAACGTGTTCGGCGAGACCTGCCCGCAGTATCTCTACCTGTCGCTCGAGGAACAGCTCGGGGCAACGGGTTTCGAAGGTGCCAAGTGGGTCTGCTCGACACCGCTGCGCTCCCGCGCCGAGGGTCACCAGGACCACATGTGGCAGAGCCTGCGCACCAACGACATCCAGATGGTCTCCACCGACCACTGTCCCTTCTGCATGAAAGACCAGAAGGAGATGGGGGTCGGCGACTTCTCGAAGATCCCCAACGGCATCGGCAGCGTCGAGCACCGGATGGACCTGATGTACCAGGGCGTCGTCAACGGGCAGATCAGCCTGGAGCGATGGGTGGAGATCACCTCCACCACCCCGGCCCGGATGTTCGGGCTCTACGGGCGCAAGGGCGTGATCCAGCCGGGCGCCGACGCCGACGTCGTGATCTACGACCCGAACGGCCACACGTCCATCGGCCTGGACAAGACCCACCACATGAACATGGACTACTCGGCCTGGGAGGGTTTCGAGATCGACGGTCACGTCGACACCGTGATCAGCCGAGGCGAGGTCATCGTGGACGACGAGAAGTACCTCGGCCGGGCCGGCCACGGCCGCTACCTCAAGCGCGGCCTGAGCCAGTACCTGGCCTGAAAGGATCAGACCATGGATTTCGGTGTCGTCGTACAGATCAATCCGCCTGCCACCCGCGTGGTCTCGCTCGCCCGGCTGGCCGAGGACCACGGCTTCGACTACTTCTGGACCTACGACTCGCACGTGCTGTGGCTCGAACCGTACGTGGTTCACTCGCAGATCCTGAGTCAGACGGCGCAGATCAAGGTCGGCCCGATGGTGACGAACCCGGCCACCCGGGACGCGACCGTCACCGCATCCACCTTCGCCACGCTGAACTCGATGTTCGGCAACCGGACGATCTGCGGGATCGGCCGGGGTGACTCGGCGGTGCGGGTCACCAACGGTAAACCGACCACGCTCAAGCAGATGCGCGAGGCCACCCACGTCATCCGCGAGCTGGCCAACTCCCGATCGGTCGAGATCGAAGGATCGACCATTCGCTTTCCCTGGAGCCGCAATTCACAGCTCGACGTCTGGGTGGCCGCCTACGGACCGCTCGCCCTGAAGGCGGCCGGTGAGGTCGGCGACGGGTTCATCCTGCAGTGCGCCGACGTGGACATCGCCACCTGGATGATCTCCACCGTCCGTAAGGCCGCGGCGGACGCCGGGCGCGATCCCGACAGCCTGTCGTTCTGCGTGGCCGGCCCGATGTATGTCACCGACGGCACCGACGCGTCCTACCGGCACGCCCTCGACCAGTGCCGCTGGTTCGGCGGCATGGTGGGTAACCACGTGGCCGACATCGTCGCCAAGTACGGCACCGACGGCGACATTCCGAAGGCACTCACCGATTACATCGCCGGCCGCACCGGTTACGACTACAACTCCCACGGCCGGGCCGGTAACGACCACGTCGACTTCGTCCCGGACGAGATCGTCGACCGGTTCTGCCTGATCGGCACGCCCGAGCAGCACATCGCCAAACTGGAGCAGCTGAAGGCCGCCGGGGCCACCCAGTTCGCCGGTTACCTCGACCACGACAACAAGGAAGAGACCCTGCGTCTGTACGGCGAGAGCATCATCCCTGCCGTGCGGGACCAGGTCGTGGCCAAGATCTGAGTGGGAGCCGCGCCGTCGTCCAGAGCCGGGGCGACGGCGCGCACCCAACAGGCTTCTGGAGGTCAGCCGATGGCTGACTCCAGGGCGTCCGCGTAGGCGGCGTGGCCCGTGGCCGTCGGGTGGAACCACTCGACCTGTGCCTGCACGTTCGTGCCGATGATCCACGGGTCGGCCGAGCAGGCCGCGTGACCCACGAAGTCGGGGCGGACGTCTACCAGCTTCACCCGGGCCCGGTGGGCCGCCGTCGAGACCGCGGCGTCGAGAGCGGTGATCTGGTCGGCGATCAGGCCCCGCCGGTAGACACTCGGGCTGATGACCCCGCAGCTACCCGTGCCCTGGTCGATGAGCTGCGGGTAGTTCAGCACCACGATGCGCGCCCGCGGGGCCAGAAGCCGCACCTGCCGGTACAGCTTCTCGAGGTCCCCGACCAGCACGGTGCTCGAATACTCGGCGCCGGCCGCGGTCGCGGCCTCGCAGTCGGCGTCCGTTCCCTGCAGGCAGGCCTGCAGCGAGCGGGAGAAGCCCTTGTTGTCGTTGCCGCCGATCGTCAGCGTGACCAGCCGCGTCTTCCGGCTGAGCGCGCTCAGCTGCTCGGCCCAGACATCGTCGGTGGTGGCGCCGCTGCACGTGACGTCGGTCAGGGTGAAGCGAGCGTGGTCCGCGGCCCAGGTGTGCGAGTAGTTCACCGGGCTGCGCAGGCAGTCACCGCTGGCCGGATCGTACGGCGGGGCACCCACCCCGGCCGCGTACGAGTCGCCGAGCGCCACGTATTCGAGACTCCGCCCGGTACCGGCCTGCGCCGGCCCCGCCTGAATTGCCGCCACACCGAGCACCGCGACCACCGCGGCCAACACCGATGCCATTTTCCTGCGCATGATGACCCCCCTTGGGTACTGGAACGCACCCATGGTGCACACGTCGGTGCCAAGAAGGGGCCAAATCCGGAAAAAGAAGCACTTTCGCCCCTCCCGCATCGACCGGCGGCCCCGTGATGCCGTGGGGGAAGACGTCAGCTGACGAGAGGTTCTCCGTCGTCCACCGGGGTGGCGCCGATCCCCTCGAACCGCACGAGGACGGCGGCGGCGACCGCGGTGAGCACGAAACCGGAGATCGCGACCGGCCAGAAGCCGTCTCGTACCTGGTCGCCGAGGAACACCACGCCGGCCACGGTGGGAGCCACGGTCTGCGTGCTGATCATGGCCGTGGTCGCCGCGGTGACCGAACCTCGCTGCAGGGCAAGGGAGTACAGGATGAAAGCAAGGACGCCGGCAATCACCAGGGTGTAGGTCGAGGCCGAGGTGACCAGGTCGCCGATCACGAAGTCGGGCAGCAGGCGGGAGGCGATCGCGACCACGGCGTAGCCCAGGCCCGAGACCAGCCCGAGCACGGCCGCGGCGAAGGAGCCGTGGAACCGGATCGCGAAGAGTGCCACCACCACCATCCCGAACAGCACGGTGAAAAGCGACCCGGTGAGGGCCGAGGTGGCCCGGGTGGTGCCGGTGTCACCGGCGGCCGAGGAGAGCAGCACGAGACCGGCAATGACGGCGGCGATGGCCGCCCACTCCAGACGGCTGAGCGGGTCGTGGAAGTAGCGCACGGCCAGGAGCGCGGTGACCACCAGGCTGACCGCGATACCGGCCTGGGCCACGAACAGCGGCACGTGGCGCACCGCGATCAGATGGAACACATAGCCACACATCATCAGGGCGATGGCGGCCAGCAGCATCCGGCGACGCAGGAGGTTGATGACGGTGCGCGGGGTCAGACCCCCTTCGGGGATCTCCCGGGCGGCAATCGCCTGAAGAATCGCGGCCACCCCATACATGAGGGCAGCGACGAGGGCCGAACCGAGTCCGAGGAGCACACCAGCATTGTCCCAGGTCAGTCTGGGCGTCGGTGGGGAGGTAGCTGTGCGGGCGCGCCCTGATCGCCGCCGGGGGCGGATCGTTACGTATCGCAGGATTGATCGGTTCTCGCGGATTTTGTTGGATAGATCATTGAACTACCTTGGTATGGGCTGACTTTGAAGAGATACTGAGTCCCGTTTGATACTCCTTGACTAGCGTCGGGCTCTCCGACCGCACTCGTCCCGGGAGCTCCCCTCGTGCCCAGCACACGCCGCCGCACCCTCCTCGTCGCCGCCCTCGCGGCGCCCCTGGCCGCACTCGGCGTCCAGAGAGTCGTCGCCGCCCCGGCACAGACTGCCGCCACCGCCGCGAAGAGCGCCGCCGGCGACGTCGTCGGCAAGATCACCGTGGGCTACCAGGGCTGGTTCGCGGCCATCGGTGACGACGCGCCCGTCAACTGCTGGTGGCACTGGAGTCCGGACGCGCAGAAGGCCCCCTCTCCGTCCAACAACGGCATCAAGGCCTGGCCCGAGATGAACGAGTACGAGAACACGTACGCCACGGGCTTCGGCCGGCTCGGCAACGGCACCCCGGCGACGCTGTTCTCCTCGTACGACCAGCAGACCGTCGACGTGCACTTCGCCTGGATGCAGGAGAACGGCTGCGACACAGCCGCCCTGCAACGGTTCAACCCGACCGGCGGCGAGGGCCCCACCCGCGACGACATGACCGCGAAGGTGCGCACCGCCGCCGAGGCGACCGGGCGCGCGTTCTACATCATGTACGACGTCAGCGGCTGGTCGCAGATGGCGACCCAGCTACCCGCCGACTGGACCGCCAAGATGGCGGCGTACACCTCGTCCAGGGCGTATGCGACCCAGAACGGCAAGCCGGTGGTCTGCATCTGGGGCTTCGGGTTCAACGACGAGAACCACGCGTTCAGCGCCGCCGACTGCCTGAAGGTGATCACCTGGCTGAAGGCCCAGGGCTGCTACGTGATCGGGGGCGTGCCCACCTACTGGCGCAGTGGGAAGAACGACTCGCGCGCCGGGTTCCTCGACGTCTACCACGCGTTCGACATGCTCTCGCCGTGGATGGTCGGGCGGATCGGCGACGCCGACGCCTCGGACTGGTTCTTCACGAACGTGAACGTCGACGACCAGGCCGACTGCGACGCCCACGGCATCGACTACCAGCCGTGTGTGCTGCCCGGTGACGTCAGCGAGCGCCAGCGCGCGCACGGCGACTTCATGTGGCGGCAGTTCTACAACCTGGTGCGGGTCGGTGCGGCGGGCCTCTACATCTCGATGTTCGACGAGTACAACGAGGGCAATCAGATCGCCAAGACCACCGAGACCGCGGCCACGACCCCGGCCGGCTTCCTCGCGCTCGACGAGGACGGCACGGCCTGCTCGTCCGACTACTACCTCCGGCTGACGAACGACGGCGGGAGGATGCTGAGGGGTGAGATCGCGCTCACCGACCGGCGTCCCACCTCCCCGCTGGTCGGCGCCGACCCCGGGGGCGACGACGACCCGGCGGGTCCGGTCTGATCGCCGATCGGGAGGCCATCGGCCCCTGGGAGTCGTTCACTCTCACCGGCGCCTGAGCATCTGAGCGTCTGAGCGAGAGAAAGCGAAAGGCCCGCCCGGGGGCATCCGGGCGGGCCTTTCAGTGTCTGCCGAGGCTCAGGCGGCCTCGACCGTCTCCGGGGTGACCGTGCGCCGGCGTGACGTACCCGTAAGGGTGAGGTACACGCTGCTGACCACGTAGTAACCGATGTAGAGCAGCGACAGCCAGATGATGATGAAGTTCGCGTTGTCCGGCATCTGGGCCAGGATCACCGCGTACGCCACCAGCCAGAGCGCCGCGAAGAGCAGGTTCGCGCTGCGGAAGATCTTGGTGCGCGAAGGGTAGATGTACTTGATCGGCACGAAGACCATCGCCGAGCAGATCACCAGGATGATGCCGGTGGTCATCGGGCTGAGGCTCGCGACGATCGCGTAGAAGGCGACCACGTTCCAGTAGCTGGGGAAGCCCAGGAAGAAGTGGTCGTCGGTCTTCGCGTCCACCCGGCAGAACTGGTAGCTCGAGGCCAGCAGCGGCAGGGCGGCGAGCGTTCCGCCGACCCAGCCCTCGGGCAGGTAGCCGCCGGTCCACAGCAGCACCACGGGAGCGAAGACGTACGTGATGTAGTCGACGATGTCGTCGAGCCGCGCGCCGTCGAACGACGGGATGGTCTCCTTCACCCGCAGGCGCCGGGCGAGCATGCCGTCGGTGCCGTCGATGACGAGCGCCGCCAGACTGATCCACAGGGCCCTGATCGCGTCGCCGTCGAAGGCCGCGATCACCATGAGGAACGCAAGAACAGTGCCGCTCGCGGTGTAGAGGTGAACGGCCATACCGGCAAGTCGGAGTCGAGCCGATGCCTGGAAAGGCTCGAATGCGACGTCGTGAGTCGTCAGCGGAACCCCCGGGCGGCAGGATCAAGAATGGGACGGGCCTCTCGCCCGAACAGGCTCGAGCGCTGAAAGTCTCTCACAGTCCCCATGAGCCCTGACCCGCCCGACGTTGCCTGCTGGTCATATCTACGTTACCCGCGGTCATCTCTCCTGTTCCCCGGCCTCTCCCGGGTACACATCCATCACCAGGGCAATTCAAAGACGTGGGTCGATCACGGCCACACCCCGGGGCGGATGCTCCGCCATGGCCGCCAGAGCCCCTCCGGCCTGGTCCAGGGTGAGGTGCGTGGTGATCATGGACGAGGGGTTCAGCCGGCCGCCCCCCACCATCGCCAGCAACTGGGGGTAGGCGTGCGCTGCCATTCCGTGACTACCGAGAACCTCCAGTTCCCGGGCGATCACCGTGTGCATCGGCACCTGCGGGAGCCCCAGCGACGGCGGGAGGAGACCGACCTGCACGTGCCTCCCCCTCGTCCTCAAACTCTGGATCGAGCTGACGCAGGTCGCGTGACTGCCGAGCGCGTCGAGCGAGACGTGGGCACCGCCCCCGGTCAGATCACGAACCAGATGGTGGACGTCGGTGCTCACCTCGCGGGCGTCGACCACCTTCTCCGCCCCGAGCGAGAGGGCCAGCTCCAGTGCACCGGGCGACACGTCGACCGCGACCACCCGGGCCCCGGCGGCGACCGCGACCGCGACGGCGGACAGGCCGACGCCACCACAACCGTGCACGGCCACCCACTCCCCCGCGCGCACCCGGCCGACCTGCGTCACCGCGCGGAAGGCAGTCCCGAACCGGCAACCCAGAACCGCGGCGACCTCCATCGGCACCTCCTCGGGCAGCGGCACCAGATTCACGGCGGCCCGCTCGATCACGACGTACTGCGCGAACGAGCCCCAGCGGGTGAAGCCGGGCTGCCGCTGGTCGAGGCAGACCTGCCCGTCGCCCTGGCGGCACGGCTCGCAGACCCCGCAGGCGTAGACGAACGGCGCGGTGACCCGCTGCCCCACCTCGACGCCGGTCACGCCCTCACCGATCGCGTGCACCCGACCGGCGAACTCGTGACCGGGCACGTGCGGCAGCCGCACGTCGTCGTCGTGACCGGCCAGGGCGTGCCAGTCCGAACGGCACAGCCCGGTCGCCTCCACGGCCACCACCACGCCGCCGGCCGGCGCCTGCGGATCGGGGACCTCCCTGACCTCCGGAACGCCACCGAAGGTGTCGAAGACCACTGCCCGCACGCCACGTACCTCCATCGTTCAACCGGGAGTCCGGCTCGCCGTCCGCCGACCCTACGGGACCCGGTGCACGAACTGAATGGTGGACGCCCGGCCCGCACCCACCGGTGCGGGCCGGCTCCGGCTCAGACCCCGCCTCCGCCGCCGGCGGCCCCGGCCGCCGAGACGCCTCCCCCGTCACCGGACGTCATCGGGGCGGCCACCTGACCCACCTGGACGAGAGGAATGCCCTCCGGGCTGAACCCGATGGTGAGGATCGAGCCCGACCCCAGCGACCGGGTGTCGAACAGGTGGTCCTCCTCCTGGGTCGACACCGACGGCGGAGGCGGTGGCATCGCCCCGCCGAGAACCCTTCCGTCCGGGGCGATCCGGTGCCGCACGACCGTGCCGTCGGCGTCGGTGTGGACCAGGTCGACGGCCCGGCCGAGGTCGTGGGCGATCAGCCGGGCGATGCGCAAGGGCTCGGGCGGCAGGGTGATCGAGCGCGGCGGCACCGCGTGCGGCACCGCGTCGCGGACGCCGTCCAGCATCTCGTCGACGAGCTGGTTGAGCTTGTCGATGTCTTCGACCGGGGGCGGAGTGTCACCGAGCATCGACTGCTGCAGATCGCGGCCGGTCCGGACCTGCAGCAGTTTCAGCCGGGACGCCTCTCGGCCGTGTTCCGCGGAGAGGGCCTTGACCGCCCACTGGTGAGCCGCCAGCCAGCGGCTGTGGGCCGCGTGAGCCGCCGAGGAGGTGAGCTCGATCTGCTGTGACCGGGCGTGCGACCTCAGGCCCCGGGCCACCTCGTGGGCGATCGCGAGGTCGTGGTCGGCGTTCTGCCCGGCCCGCTGGGCCATCTCGTCCAGGTGGTAGCTGGGGGTGTTCGGGCCGGGCAGCGACCAGGCACCGTCGCTCCCTCTCGGCGGCAGAACGCTGTTGTTCATCTCCGCACGCAGATCCTCGTACTCCTCGACGCCCAACTCGATGTAGACGTCGCCCATCACCGGGTCCGACGTCATGACTCCGGTGCCGTAGCTGCGGAACAACTCGTGGCTGGTGAGTTCGGCCTCCAGATGTCCCTTGAACGTGGCCTTCACGAGGACCATCGGGCCCTGCTGCTTGACGTGCTGCTCGTCGCGCTTGTTCACCGTGTCGCGGGCACCCTCACCCTTCGCCACCAGCCGGTTCACCGCGGTCGAGCCGGAGGCGTCCAGCAGGCCGTCCGGTTTCGTGATCACTTCACCGCTCTGGCTCATCGTGGCGCTCAGCGTCGGCTGCCAGGTGTCCGCGGTGTTCGAGGCCGTGGTGCCGATCTGGTGCTTGGCGTAGCGACCGGTACCGGTACCGGTGGGCATGTCCTCGACCTTCTCCAGGTGGAAGAGGTCGCCCTTCAGGTAGACGGCCGCCCGGTCGGAGGAGTGGCCGGGCAGGAACAGGTTCGAGGCCAGCTGATACCGCTTGCCGCCCAGCGCCTCCATCAGGTGGTTCTTCAGGTGGCTGCGGGACTCCAGCTGCTGCAGCGTGATCGACGAGCGCACCGTGCTGTCGTTGGCGTCCGCGCCGAACATCCGGCCCATCAGTTCCCACCCGGCCGGCACCAGTTCGTCGATCAGCGCGGTGGTGACGTAGGCGTCGTTCGGCAGTTCCGGCACCCGGGTCAGGTCGTCCGGGTCGGGCCGGTCGGAGGCGGTGCCGGGCACGCCCTCGACGAGGGAACGCGGCAACTGCATCACGGTCGCCCCCTCGTACCGGGTGACCTGCGGGGCGGCCTTGTCGATCGATCGACGGTAGGCGCCGGCGAACAGGTTGTTGAGCGGGCGGCCGGCCATGTCGAGCCGCCGGGTCTTCACGGTCAGACGGTGATCCACCTCGGCGGTGTAGTGACCGGTCCAGTCGTAGGCGGTCTGCTCCTCGGTGATCTGGTCACCGCGACTCACCCCCCGGTGGCGGCCCGCCCCGAAGTCGACGCCCCCACCACCGGAGGTCTTACTGGTGGCGTCCCGGCCGCCCAGGCTGATCTTGCTCGCGCTCACGCCGCCGGACAGATGGTGCGTGGACGACTTGGTCACGCCGGAGTAGGCGTGGTCGTAGTTCTCCAGACCGGTTCCCAGGGTGTACCCGGTGATCTTCGGCTTCGAGGTGATCTCCAGCCCGAGGTTGAGCTCGACCACGTCGGCCAGCACCCCGCCGATCCGGTTGACCAGGTAGAACGAGACGCCCTCGGTGTGCAGCAGATCCTCGGTCATCTGATGGTCGCGGTCCCCGGCGACCAGACCGGTCACGAAGTCCATACCCCCGGACAGACGGCCGAGCACCGGCTTGTCGTTCTTCACCGTGCGGTACCAGACCTCGGGCGCCTTGGCGCGGTCCCAGTCCTTGCGCTGGAGACCCACCAGACCGGGAGCCGCGTCCTCGATCGCCCGGTGCAGCAGCTCCACGGCCGAGACCCTGGGGGCCGGAACGCCGGTCGTCACCGTCGTCCCGTCGGCCGGTGTGGCCTTCGGGTCCGTTGTCTCCTTGACCGGGTGATAGCTCATCGACTCGATACCACTGTGGCCGAAAGCTTTCTGGCCGTTCTTGGTGAGGTACTCCGGGATCGTCAGGTCCGCCCGGGTCCGGCCGATCGCCTGCAGGTGCGTGTCCAGGTTCGACACCCCGGTGTTCTCCCGGTACTGCCTCACCTCCGCGGCGATGACGACGTTCTGCTCGTGATCAGAGGTGTCCCGCTCGAGCCGGTCGAGCACCGACGTCACCACGCTGTCGTCGATGCCGGGCAGTTCACCCTTGCTCCAGCGCTCCAGCGCGTTGCGGACATCCGCGACGTCGATCGGTACCTGATCGCGCCCGTAGGCCGCGAGGGCCTTCGGTTCCGGCAGCACGTACATCATCGTGCGCGGCGGAAGGGTCTGGGAATCGGCGACGTTCACCCGGGTCGGGCGCAGCTTCCCGTGGATCTCGTCCACCGCTGAAACCGTCAGGTGAGCCGGGGCGGCGAACGCGTAGGCCCGGTGGAAGTCGAGCTGCAGCAGTTCCTTACCGCCGGTCCGGGCGAACGACTTGCCCTTCTGCCGACCGTCCCGGATCGTCCCGCCCACCTCACCGGCGACCGTACCGACCGCGCCGTCGGCGCTGTCCCCGAGAGCCTGGCCGAACTTCACGCCCGCGTTGACCACCCAGTCGTTCTGCACGGTCTCGGAGTCACTGGCCTGCGACAGGTACAGCTTGATCAGGCCCGAGGTGAACTGGTCCTTCGTCGAGCCCGCGTACACCGACGGGCCCACCGACGCCGCGACGCCCAGACCGGCGTGCCGGTAATGCCCGGACAGGCGTGGTTGGAAGAGCTGCCCCGTCTGGTACTCGTCGCGCAGGATCTCCTTGAAGAACGACCGGGTCATGACGTTGCCGGCCAGGTTCGACACCTGCTCGTCACCGGGCTGTCCCGGGCCGGTCAGTTCGGCCTGCAGTTGCTGGGCCAGGGGCACCAGGCCCTTGGTGTCGAGGTGGTAGATCAGCCCTTCGTCGATGAGCGACGGATCGGTGTCCGGGCGGCCCCCGAAGTCACCGGCCGGGTCGAAGTCCGGCAGCCCGAAGGCCGGGTTCAGGTGCACGAGGGACTCACCGTCGACCGGCGGGCCGGTCCAGGTCAGCCCGTCCTGCGCCGCAGCGATCGCCTGGCGGTAGTGAGCGGCCAGCCGGTGGTGGGCATCGGCGCGGGCCTGGGCCCGATCGGCCGTCGGCCCTCCCGGTTGCCCGCCGCCGAGGCCCCTCCGGACGCTCGCCAGGCGGTCTGCCTTGGCCGCCAGGCGTTCCTGCAGCGCGAGCCTCTGCTGCGGGGAACCGTTCCGGAACATCGCCCGTAGACGCTTGCGCCCGGCGGTGGACAGGCTCTCGTACTCGATGGTGACGGTGTACCGGCTCGGCAGGGCGTAGGTATCCAGATCACCCGGGTACTCCAGCAGTTCGGGCCGGTTCCCGATGAAGGTGCCGGACTGCCCGGCCCCCACGGTTCGCTGCCGATCGACACCGGCACCGATCATCTGGGCCCAGCTCACCCCGACGTTGGCGCGGACCCCGCCGGTGAGGCTCTTCGACCCCGACGCCGAGTGCCCCGCGCTGGTCGAGGAGATCGACAGGTTCACGCTGTGCGCGTCCGAGACCCGGCCCCGGAAGTAGTCCTTGCCCGGTTCCAGGATCTGCTCGGCGCGGATCGTCACCCGGGCATTGCGGGTCACGCCCAGCGGGCTCAGACCGCGGACCGTGAACTGCAGTCCGTCCTGGTGAATCTGGTCGTGGTGCGAGTCGAGGGCGTCGGTGGAGGTGAATTTCTTGATCAGACGGATGTTCTCGAGCCGGTCGTTCCTGGCCATCTTGATCCGTTCGGCGATCAGCTTGCGATACCTGCCCCGCTTCGGCGCCTTCTGCGAGAAAGGTTTTCCCGGGTCGGGCGGCAGGAAGCCGGTACGGCCCAGTTCGGAGGTGATCTGGTCGTTCAGCGACTTCGACGTCGACTCCTGCGCCCGGGTCAGACCGGTACCGATGCCGTGCCCCTCACGCACGTGGGCCGGCAGGGGCGGTGACGTCTCGGGCTGCACGGTCTTCGGATTGTCAAGCACCGCAGCCGGATCGAAGGCGATGGTGCCGTTCGTCGCCGTGAACCCGGGGGCCAGGGCCGACTCGTCCACCGGGAACCCGTGCCGGAACGCTTCTCCCTGGGGCAGCACCAGCACGGCGTGCCCGTCCACCCCGAGAGTCTGCCGGGGCAGGGCGTCCGGACGCTTGGCCACCGAGACGGTCGCCGTGTGGTGCAGGCCCGCGCGATACGTGGCCGCCGGCCCGGTGAACCGGGACACGAGCACCCACAGGCCGGTCTTGCCCGCACTCACGGAATCGGAGTTGTTCCAGCTCATACCGACCTTCGCCGACGGCCCGATGACGGTGCCCGGCACCGGTGACACATCACCGCTGATACTCGCGCTCACCCCACTGGAGTTGGTCAGGGTCTCGCCCGCACTGCTGCCGGCGATCGCGGTGCGCACCCGCTCGATGTGCATGACCTCACTGGTGCGCCCGAGCCGTTCCACCTGCCCGGCCAGCCGTTCCGAGTGCAGCGCCACCTGCGCGATCACCTCACCGGCCTTGTCGCGCAGCAGGATCTCCGAACCCTCGGGCGTGTTCATCGCCTGACCGAGGTTCGCGTTGTACCGCACGATCTGCTCCTGCAGCTGCAGCATCTCGTAGCTGTCGGGTTTGAGGTCGACCCCCTGGGCGCGCAACTCGTCGGTGATCTGGTCCTGCAGCTCCGTCAGCTTGGTCATGCCGGAAGCGAAATAGGTATCCGGCAGTCGCTTCTGGTTCTCGGAGAGGGTCCGGGCCAACTCCCCGTCCGCGGGCGCGACCGCGGTGACCTGAGCCCCACCCTCGCGCAGAAGATCATTGGGGACGTACGTCAGCAACGGTTCACTGACGGTCGCCACGGCTCCGTCCGGGCCGGGATCGTCGGGGTCGCTGCTCCAGCTCGGGGTGATCGAGTCCCACGGGATGCTCGGATCGGTACGCACCCGCACCGTCCAGTTCGCGTCGTAGGCGACCATGGTCGAGTCACCCCGGTTGTCCATCACCCGGCCCGACTCGGCATCCTTGAACGCGGAGGTCGAGACGTTCGTCTGGTCGGCCGTCCCGGACACGGTGAGGCTTCCCTTCACCAGTCCGGCGAACACCGCTCCCGCCGTTCCGTTGATCCGGAAAGCACCCGCCTGTCCCGAGTTCACATGGCTGTGACCACCGGTGTTGAACACGCCGTGGGTGTTCTGGTTGGCGTGGAAGGGGTTGGGCGTCCCGTCCTCCGGAATGGTCTCCAGGTTCGTCCCCGTGGTGGGCACGGCCCGGGTCACCCCGGCCGGGTTCTGCACCAGACGAGGATTGCCGGGACGCATCTGCACCAGCACCTCGACCCCGGGAATCTTGGCGCCCGGCAGCTCCAGCAGGTATCCGCTGCTGACGAGTCCGCGGGAGGCCGACAGCAGGCGGGCCGGCAGCTTGGACCGCAGATCGGTGGGCACCGTGGCGCCGGCGGCCTCCGCCGCGGTGAGCGCCTCGTCCACCACCCGGTTGATGTCGGGCAGCCGCGAGCGCGGCGTGCCGAGCGAGTGCACCTCGGCTGCGTCCCGCGGCTCGATCGGGGTGCGCACCTCCGGCGGTACCGGTGCCGGCTCGGGAGTTTCGGGATCGGGATCCTGCTTGAGTTCGGTAACGTCCCCGGCCGGGTCGGTGACCTCGAAACGGGGGACGTCGACGGCGGGAGTCCCGGAGGTTTCACCGATCTCAGACATCTCATCGATCGTGGGCATCTCATCGACCATCGGCGTCTCGCCGAACTCGGGTGTCTCGGGGACCGTCAGGGTCTCGCCGAACCCGAAGGTCCCCCTCGACCCGGAGCTCTCCCCCACCTTCGAGCCTCCGCCCCTCCGGGAATCCCCGGACCGCTTGATCCAGGCCGACTCCTCCGGTGTCAGGGAGAAGCTCTCGATCTCCCGGTCCGTCTCCGGCTCGGGATGGATGCTGTCCCGGTCGGACCGGTCGACGGCCTTACCGCGGGAGACGTCGGGCGTCAGTCGCGTGGGATCGGACGTCTCGCTGATCTGCGAGGTCTGTGACCGATCCCCACCCATGTCGGCATCGACGTCAGTGATCTCGACCCGGGGTACGGGAGGCAGAACCGACGAGGTCCCCGGCACCTGGGCCCGGGCGAGCTCGATCCCGTTCAGATGGCTGTCGATCACCAGCGTGGCCGCCAGCTCCGTGTCCCGCCACTTGCGGCCGGCCTCGATGACGAGCGTCTCGGCCACGAGGTCCCGCAGGTTACGGCTCTTCGACGCCCGGGCGGCGTCCTGGGGATCGGTGCCGGACCAGGCCAGCCGCTCGGCGATCACCTCGTCGGCGACCTTCAGAACCCGTTTGCGCTGGGCATCGGTCAGGTTCTGGAGCCGGGCCCGAGCACCGTTCGCATTGGCCGAGGGCTGGGTGCCGGGTGGGAAACGGGCATCACCCAGACGGTCCGTGGCCTGAGGGGTGAGACTGGTGATGGCCCGCGGGTGCGAGAGGTGGTTCTCCAGGTGCCGCGGACGGGGCCCGCGGGGCTGTGCCCCCAGGCTGGGGTACGGCTTGCGCAGCACCTCGCGGTCCGGGGAGACCCGCCCCAGATCGCGCAACCCGTTGAGAACCTTCACGTACCAGGGGGAAACCTGGTCGCGCCCGGTCCGGGAACCGTGGGAGCTCCCGGACGTACTGGTCGCCGCCGTGTCCACGCTGTTCGACGAGCTTACCGTGGACCCGGTGTCCCTCCGCCTCGAGTTCGTGGTGGACATCGTGTCCCGGTGCTCGGGTCGCGGATCGTCGGTCAGGTCCTGCTCCGGCGGGGTGACCTCGTCCCTCTCCCGCGTCGACCTGGTCCCGTCCTGGTCCGACGTGGTCCTGGTCTTCGATTCCGTCTCCGCGGTCTTGGATTCCGGCTCCGGCTGCACCTTGGGCGCAGTCTCCGGTTCGGTCTCCACCTCGATCTCAGGGTCGGTCTCCGGCTGCGTCTCCACCTTGGGGTCGACCTTCAGTTCCGGCGACACCTCGGGCACCGTCTCCCGCTGCGTCTCCACCTTCGGGTTGACCTTCAGTTCCGGCGACACCTCAGGCGCAGACTCCAGCCGCGTCTCCACCTCAGGATCAACCTTCGGCTCCCGCACCACCTCAGGCGCAGACTCCAGCCGCGTCTCCACCTCAGGATCAACCTTCGGCTCCGGCGACACCTCGGGCGCAGACTCCGCCTGCGTCTCCACCTCAGGATCGCTCTTCAGCTCCGGCGACACCGCAGGCGCAGACTCCGCCTGCGTCTCCACCTTCTGATCGACCTTCGGCTCCGGCGTCACCTCGACCTCAGGCGTGGTCTTCAGTTCAGTCTCGAGATCGGTCTCGGGCTCAGGCTGCGTCTCCGGCTCACCTTCTGCCGTGAACTCCTTCTCCGGAATGACTTCCAGCTCCGGCCCGGTCTCGGGCTTCACCTTTGTCTCGGGTCCGGTCTCCGCATCCGACTTCTTTGCGGTCTCACCGACCGACAAAGTCCGGTCCCTGAATTTCGCTTCGGCCCCCAGCCCGAGCACGGGTGCCGGCTCGATCTCGATCTCGGACTTCGGCTCGCCATCCGTGCGGGTCATGACCGGGGTCTCCGGCTCGCCCTCTACCTTCGTTCCGGCCTGGTTCTCGCTCCCGGACACGGTCTCGATCCCGGTCAGATTCTCGGCCCCGGTCAGTTTCTCGGCCCCGGACTCGGTCCCTGCCCTCGACCCGGTCCGGCCACCAGGATGGGTTGTCGACCCCGGATTGGTCGTGAGCTCAGGCTGGATGTCTCCCTCGAGCCCACTCTCCCCCTGAGGTTCGACAGTTTCGACCTGGGCAGTGGTTTCGGAATCCGCCTCCGGCTCTGCTCTGGTCTCGATCTCTGGCGTCGACTCGGCCTGGCTGTTCGTCCCGGTTGCCGGCTCCGTCGTGCCGCCCGGCTCGGTCGTCGGCTCGGTCGTCGGCTCGGTCTTCAGCTCGGGCCGGGCATCCCCCTCGACTTCGGCTTCAGCCCAGAGTCCGGCCTCAGGTTCCGGCTCGTTCTTGAGCTCCGACGTGGTCGTGGGCCTGATCCCCACCTCCGGGTCGGGTTCCGTCTCGATCTGAGGCCTCTGGACGTCCGTCACCGTCTCCGCCTCCGGGGTGGAGACGATCTCTGCTTCCTTGGTCTCCGAGAGGTTTGCGTCGTCACGGGTCACCAGCCGTTCGGCTGGCTCCTCCGGAACTGAGGACGATGCGGGATCGCCCGATTCTGGCTCCAGGGAAACCGGTTCGGTCATCCCGGAATCGGTTTGCGCCTCGGAGGCCGTCGGTCGAGGCGTCACCGGGATGGCCGGCTCGTCCTCCCGGGCAGGATCCACCACCACCGCGTCCGAGGTGGACCCGATCTGTTGTTCCGGCACCGAAGGCGTCGCTGACCGGTCGGTCTCCGGATCCTGCGTACCTTCGACGCTTTCCTCCCCAAGGACCGATGGGACCGGGGGGACCAGGGATCCGGTCGCGGTCGTCTCTGCGGAGGGATCGGTCACCGGCCGGGCGGACGTATCCAGGACAGGCGTCGTACCGGCATCCGCATCGGTCGGCCTCTGAACATCCCCCCGCCCGGAAAGATCAATCATCTCGATGCTGCCCGCACTTTCATCGAGATCCGAGACGCTCGGGTCCGGCCGACCGTGATCGGCCATCGGTTGCCTCATCACGGGTTTCGGCAGGCCGTCGGCTCCGAAGCCAAGTCCGTCCAGCTGCGTTGCCGTGCCCTGCCCACGCATCGGCGAAACGGTGGTGCCCGCCGGAGAAGACACTCCGGCGGTGCTGATGGCGTCCGACGGCGGCACCGGGTCGGACAGCTGAGCTCCCTGGATCCAGGCCTTTCCGCTCTTTCGGTAGTCCAGACCACGAACCACTGTCCGGTCGAGCAGCGCCGGATCCAGGGCGCGGAGCACCTTACGCACGACCACGCGCTGGTCATGGGTGGTGGTCTTCAGATCGGCCACGTGGATCTGGAACTCGCCGGGCACCATGGGCTCGTGCTTCGGGGAGTACCCGGGGTGTCCCTGCTGAGGGAACGTGATCTTCAGACCGGAGAACACCACTTCGATCATCGAGCCGTGGAGGGTGAACTTCGCGGCATCGAACGGATCGGGGGTGATCTGCCCGGCAGTGGACGTGGGTTGTGCGAACAGGCTCGCTGGAGGCGGCGCCCCCATGAACAGAGTGGCCGTTGACGGCTGCGGAGCGAACAGGCTCGGCTTGGCCGCCGGCGCTGCTGCGGCGTACCAGCCATGTCGGATACCGCTCATGAGGGGTGCCGGATTGCCTTCCGGCCCGACCGAAGCATGGGTGGCCAGCGAAGCGGCGGACTGCTGGGCGGACGCCGCGTCACCCGCCGGGAACAGTTCCACCTCCACCGTCTTCCCCAGGCCGGTGGCCAGCTTGTTGAGCTCGGCCGGCGTCGGCCGACCCCGGTGACCCGCCCAGTCCAGGGTGTATTCCCGCCCGGAGGGCGAGAGGGTCAGTCGCCCGCCACCGGACTCGGTGATGACCGGCAGACCGGCCTCGGCCGCCACTCTCAGCACCTGCTCCTCGGCCAGGGCGATTTCCTCGTCCAGCCGCATCCGCTCGCGCACCCGCTGGTTGATCTCGGCCGGGTGGGTCGTCGGACGTCCGGTGGACGGGGCCAGCGGCTGACGCAGGCGCCGGAGCTGCCGTGCCTGGGTGATCCAGGCCCGATGAAGGGCTTCCCCCGCCGCCCGGAGGTCCGCCGGGGTGGCCGAACCGGCGTCCACCTCCTTCTTGACCTGTTCCAGCCGCTGAACAGCAGGAGCCACGACCCGCTGGAACCGTTCCTGGGAAAGCCTCTGCCGGGTCTGCGGCCCCTGATCGCCGGCCTCGACCGCTTCGAGAATCATGAACAGGTCGCGCGCTGTCACCGTGTTCTTGGCTTCGGACATGAGCGCGCCCTTGGCGTCGAGATAGGTCGTTCCCCGCACCACCGGTCGCTGCGGGTCGCCCGACTGACCGGACGGGCGAATGGGCAGCTTCGGGTTGCGCAGAGGGTCGGAAGACTGGCCGGTCGCGGTCGAGTACCGGTCCGGCAGACCCACGAGATGCCCACGTTCGTGCTGAACCACCAACCCCGTGGAGTCAGCCGCGAGATTGGACGAGTCCTCCCCGAGCCTGTGACCCTCCGCCGTGATCCGGGGCCAGACATGCATGACGTGGTCCGCCGTCCCGTTGTCCAGAACGCGTTCGGCCCGCATCCGGACGAAGACGGTCTCGCCGTTGAACGTCACGGGACCTGTCGTGTTCCAGGCATCCAGCAGACTTGCCTTGTCCCGCTCCCACAGATCGTTCAGCTGACGCTTGGTCACCGACTCGTGGGGCTGGTACTTGAGAGTGGTCTCCAGTTCGACAACGGTCGGCTGCCCTGGCGTCCGGTAGACCCGGGCCTGGAAGGGGAACGGTTCGTAGAACGCGAACCGCTTCTTCACTTCCTGGCCCAGCTCGATCCGGTCGATCACCGGCTTCAGGTCTGAACCGATGCCCGGTTCCGTCCGCAGTGCGTCCAGGTACGCCGTGAGCTGCGCGTGGACGTCCTTGACCCGCTTCGCCCGCCCGGCGACACCGGGCACCACCTTCGGGATCATCCGGACCAGATGTGCGGCGACCTCCTTCGGCAGTCCGGTCACCCCGGCCGGTCCGGAGAGTTGCGGCCACCAGGTCAGCGGCTGGGCGTCCGGATTGTTGCGGTAGTTGTTGCCGGGGGTACTGATCCTCTGCAAGGGCGTCTTGTCACGCCGGGTCTGGTCGATCTGGGGAGCCTGGGGGCCCGTCGTCGTCATCGGTGCCCGTTGCGCGGGCCCTTCACCGAAGGGCTGTCGCCCTGCCCGTGAGTAGGACGGCGGAAGCTCCGGGGTCTTCGAATCGTGCTTGTCCACCCCGTCGAGCCAGGGCGCGATCTTGGCGAAGGCCTCCTGGGCGAGCGTTTTCAGCTTCGGGTCGAGGATGTCGTAGGTGACCGTGAGCCCGTCGGCGGCCGGTGTGCCCTGATCCGTACCCCGGGAGCCGCCCGCTTGATCGGAAATGAGCACGCCAGAGGGGATCCGGCGCGCGTGAAGGACGTACTCGACCTTCTGCGAGTCCAGCACCACGAAGGACTCGGGCAGGGTTTTCGTGAACGAGTCCGACTCCCATTTCGGAGTCGGATGTAGAGCGCCGCCCTCGACCGTGACCGTGGCCGACCCCGTACCGTCGGCCGGCGGTGTGGCTCGCAGCCAGCCCCGCAGCACGTCGGTCTCCGGGACAGGACGCACCTGGAGACCGTTCTCGGCCCCCCGTACCAGTGGTTCGGCGGAGAAGACGAGATCGATGCCGTGCTTGCCGCTCAGACCACTGGCGGCGTACTCGTGCAGATCCGAGATCAGCAACCGGGCACCGTTCAGCTCGTCCCGGTGTTCGGCCAGGAAGCTGTCCAGGTCGCGCCGGACCGCAGCACGGGATCCGTCGGCGACCGTGACCTCGCCGGCCTCGTTCCGCCAGGCCACCTCGGGCGTGCCCGGTGTGGCTCCCCGGCGCATCACGAAGCCGGGCGTCCCGGTGTCCCCGGCCCAGCCATCAGGGCTGAGAACGGTCTCCACGAAGGGTTTTCTGGTGGTGGGCTCCGGTACGTCGTTCAGTTCCGGACGAGTACCGTCCGGTGGGAACGTGAGCCACGCCGGTCGCTGCACGCCCTCGGTCACGGTCAGCGCCGTCACCGGCAGGCCGGTGAGCGCGGCCACGTGCTGGGCCAGGTGACCGGCTTCCGGTTGTGCCCGCTGGTCGCTCGGATAGGTGCCCGGCGTGGCGAGCACCAGGCTGCCGTCGGAGGTCAGCTGCACCATCCAGCGGTCGTCAAGGAGAACGGGGTGATACACGGACTCCGGCGTCAGAGACGTACCCGGTGGCCCGGAGGGCGATGCCGCGCCCGCCGCCACCAGCTTCTCGGCCGCGGACAACTGCCCGTCGCGGTACTGCAGCGCCTGCCTGGCCGCATCCAGCGCGGTTCCCGTCCGGACGCTCTGTCCCAACCCTTTCAGGTCCGGGAACTTCAGCGCCGTCCGGGCCCTGCGATCCAGGGATTCCTGAACGGTTCGAACCTTGGTGTCCGCAGCGTCCCGGGCCGCGCGCAGGTCCCCGGTCAAGGCCTGGGCCGCTACACCGAGAGCCTGGGTGGTGAGCGGCGAGGCATCCGGGGGCGGCGACATCCGCGACAGCGCATCGTCCACCGCCGAAATGCCCTTCACCTGTGCTATATCCGTGAGATCGGGAGCCAGGCTCCGGTCGATCCAGTCCGGCAGTGGCCAGGACCGGTCGCCCTGGTCGATCCTGATGTCCGGTCGCCGATCCGGGGGGAGCTGTGCCAACCGGTCGATGACGTCGTCAAATTCCGCCGGTCGATAGGCATTCCCCACCGGCAGGACAGCTGTCTCTCCCTTCGGCACCAGCCCCAGCATCTGGGCCCACGCCTGCTGGCGCTTGTCGTTCAGCTCGTTCAGAGCGACATCGAAATCCTGGTCGTGGTAACCCTCGCGATCGGCGCGCTCGTCCCGGAGATCACGGACGATCTCGCTGAGACGCCCCAGGTAATGGGAGTATGACCTCCGCAGTAGGTCCTGGGCCTTCTTCACCGCCTTCGGATCACCGGCGGTCTCCGCCTGACTCAGCGACGCGATTTCCGACGAGATCTGCCGGAACTCGTCAGCCTCCATGCGCCGGAAGTCATCCGGTTCGTAGGGGGCTTCGCTGCCGTCACTCTCGCTGCCGGAATCGCTCCCGTCGGTGCTGTCACCGTCGCTGCTGTCATTCTGCTGGGCCGGGGCTTCCGGGGACGGCGCATTGGCCACCGTGACAACGGACTCGGCGCCGCCCCTCGGCCCCATCTCCATGGAACGTGGGCCGGCCTCCACGGCGGTTTCGTCCTGGCCACCACCGAGCAGACGGTTGGCGTCGTGCTGCAGCAGCGGGAACAGTCGCCGTACGGTCTCCCGGACCTGACCCACGACGTCTGCCGTGGTCTGCGCGGTACCGGCCTCACCGGTCGACAGCATCACGGCCGCAGCGAACGACTCGAAGTCGGACAGCAGCTTCCGTCCGGCTCCGTACGACGTCGACACCACGTTGCCCCGCACTCCGGCACCTTGCTGGACCACGTCCCGGGCCGTCTGCCGGGCCGCTCCCACCTCCTGCCGATCGGCGATCCCGTCGAGGTGGTCGCGAACAGCCGTGTTCCAGCTGTCCCACCAGGTTCGCAGCTCCTGAACCCGTCGCGGGTGAAGGGCACCGCCCGGCCGTGGCTCCGGCAACCACGACAACGCCGTGGAGACCGCTGCGACGTTCCAGTCCCGCGGAGGCTCCGGGAGGTTTTCCGGGAGCTTGATCGACTCAGGCACAACCGTCGCAGGATCGGTCGGTACGAACTGGACCGTGTCGTCATCCTGGGTCCGGGTCAGCGGCTGCATCCGGCCGCCCGGCAGACCCCGCGTACCCGGCACCGCCGTCAGTGGTTCCGCCCAGACCAGCACCCGACGCCGCTGCTCCTCCATCGGCCCGTCGGAGAACTTGTACGGACCGCTGGTGTTCCCGTCACCCCGCGAGATCTCCCGCACCTCGATCGAGGAAGTGGACAGTCCTCGCGCCGACAGCGCGTCCCGCAACTGCGGGCGCAGAAGATCAGCGACCGCATGCGCCCGTTGAGCACCGCGTTTCGTCGCGTTGCCCAGCGTCCCGCCGTTGCCGCCGCCCTCCACGGTGATCGCTATCGGTTGCCCCGACCGGACCAGCGTCGCCGCATGAGCAGCGAACGCCTTCAGTTCCGGCTCGGCGAACTCCGACATGTTTCCCTGGCCCGATTCGAAAGACACCTCGACCTGAGGGTCCTGGAGCCCGGCGATCCGCCGTGCCTCCCAGTCGGACGCCCGGGACGCAGCCACCAGATCGTCGAACAGCACGAAGGAATCGCTCAGGTAGGTGACCACGCCGAAGTCGCGGAACTCGAGAAGGATCAGCGGCAGGTCGGACCGCGCGCCGAAGTGCGGATCCATTTTCTCGAAGCCCTTGGTCATACCGTAGGCCTGAGCCTGACTGATCAGCTTTTCCGGGTTCGTCAGAAGCGCGTTGTCGATGAACTGCCGGACCGAGAAGTCTTTCGCCTCCCGGCGCAGCGACGTCATGTCGAAGGACTCGTCCCGGATCAGATCCTGGTACACGAGTTCGTCTGCGTTCGAGGTCCGGAAATGGTCCACGAATTCCTGACGCACCGAATCGGCGTGGTCGTCCAGCCACCGCTGCACGGCCGGCGGCAATGACTGACGGACCTCAGCGACGTCGGTGCGGCTGGCCAGGAGCAGCTCGTCCTTCAGCAGCCCCCGGCTGGGAATGTTCGGCTTCAGCAACAGATAGCCCTGCACCGGCGCCAGCTGCGAGTACGCATAGGTCATGTAGTTGCGCAGCACCGCCGCATCCGGCTGATCGCTTGGCTGCAGCACCACGTCCCGGTCTCCGGACTCGATCGAGGGCAGCTCGACCCCGAGATACTTCGCTGCCATCGCGTCGCCGAAGGTCATGGCGGCCCGGGCATGCTCGGTCGCACGCCCTTCCTGCCCGACGGCCTTCTCGATCGCCAGTGCGGTCATCGAACGAACTGCCGGAACCGACACCCCCGCCGTGAACTGCACTCCGGGCATGCCGACGCCACCGCTGATCCCGAGTCCGGCCTTCGGGTAATTGTGCTGATATCCCTTGGAGCTGGGGAAGATATCGGTCAGCGACACCGGTTTCCCGCTGCTCGTGGCCTTGGCCGCCGCCTTCGCCAATCGCTTCGCGGCGTCCTCGACGGCGGCCCGCATGTCCGCCTGCCTCAGGTGTCTCGTCTCGCCGCGAAGAACGTTCACCGGCTTGGGCACCACCTCGGCGATGGCCTTCTTGACACCCGCGATAGCAGTGGTGTCCAGGTGCAACGCGAAATACGGACTGTCCACCAGAACGGCCTTACCCGCCGAGTCAAAAGACCGGTCCGAGTACGAAAGGGTGTACTTGAACTCCGCTTCCATACCGACCGCACCGCCGGGCAGGGCGTTGGTGTCGTGCTCGAGCAACGGAACCAGCCGCTGCACCATCTCCCGAACCTCGCCCACAGTCTCCGCTGTGGTCTGTGCGCTCCCGGTTTCGTCACTGGCCAGCAGCACGGCCGAGACGAAGGAGTTGAAGTCCGTCTCTAGCCGCGCACCCAGGCCGTACGACGAGGACACCACGCTCCCTCGGACGCGCGCTCCCTGCTGGACAATGTCTTTCGCCAGTTGCTGGGTTTCCCGCACCTGCCGTTGATCAGCGATGGTGCCGAGGTATTCCTGGGTGGACGCTTTCCAGCCGGCCCACCAAGTTTTCACCTCCTGCAGCCGGGCCGGGTCCATCTCGACGCCACGAATCGGCTCCGGCAACCACGACAGCGCCTGCGAGACCGCCGGCAGATTCCAGGCCGGCGGAGCTACGGGCAGCGTGTCCGGCAGCTGCACCTGATCGGGTGCGATGAACGAGGGTGCCGGGACGAGCTGCCGCTGTCCCGGAATGTCCGAGAGTGCCGGGGCCTCCGGCTCCGGCGACGGGGCCGAGGACGGGGCCGCTTCCTGCGCCAAAGGTGTTTCGACCACCAGTGGATCGGGCGCGGTGGAGATCTGGCCGACCGGTTCCGGAACGATCACCGGCGGGATCTCCGGACCGGTGAGGCCTGGTGAGGGAACGCTGCCGGTGTGGGCGTCCGTACCCGGTGTACCTGCGGTCACGCCACCGGTCGGCTGCGGTCGCACGTTCGGCGGGACGACCGGTGTTCCCTGCCCCTCGACGACGTTCGGTCGGACCGGAACAGAGGCCACGGCACCAGAGTTCGTGACCACGACAGCCTGGGCAGCGACCGGGACCGGGGGCGTCTGGGTCTGGGTACGGATCTGCTCCCCCGGTAGGGCCTGGAGCTCCGTCCACACCACCTGCCCTTTCCAGTTGACCGCGGCGAAAGCCTGGCCCGGGTGGCCGGGCGTCTGTGCGTGCACGAAGGCAGTGGTGCCGTGTTCTCCTTCGGTGACCGACCGGACCACGCCGTCCCAGGAATCGCCGACCGGCCTCCATCCCAGGGACTGCGAAAGGGGCGAATCAGCAATGGACGAGGTATCCGTCACGCTCGGGACGACCGGCACCGCCGCCGGGTACATCAGCGTGTGGGCCTGCCGGATGAGGTCCAGCGCGTTGTTCTGTTGCAGTGCCACTGATGGCTCGGTGGCCTGCGGCTGAACCGGGCGGTCGCTGAGGAACCGGCTGACCTCGGAACGGGCGGTGGCAGCATCGGGGGATGGCCCCGCAGGCATGGCCGGAATGCCGGAGCTCGCCGGAACCGTCTGCCGAACGGCCCCGTTCGCAGTCTGACCGAGATCGCCCGGCACCACGCCGGGCGTGCTCGCACCACCCGGTGTGGGCATGTTCACCGCACCCGGTACCGAGGCGAGCACGGTGTTCGACGCCACCACGCCCGGAACGACCGGTGCCGTGACGACGGCCTCGGGTGTCGTGCCGTTCGGTGTCGTGCCGTTCGGTGTCGTGCCGTTCGGTGTCGGCACGCCGGGGGCGGTTCCGGTCGCGACCGGTGCGTTCACCGCATCCGGTACCTGCCCGAAAACGCCGTTCGACGCGGCCACACCCGGAACGACCGGTGGGAGATGCCCGTTCGTGGTCGTTGTGGGCACGGTCACCGGGGTCACCGGGGTCACCGGGGTCACCGGGGTCACCGGGGTCACCGGGGTCACCGGGGTCACCGGGGTCACGTCATGGGAGGTCATGACCTCCGGCGCCGAGGCGACGACCGGCGAGTTCGGCGTCACCGGCTGAGGAATGCCCGGTGAGGTCACCACTGACCCGCCGGTCACCTCAGGTGCCGGCACCGGTGTCACGTTCGGCTGCCGGGCCCAGGCGCCCACCGGTTCGGACACCGGTGCGGGAGTTGCAGACCCAGGCCTCTCCTGACCGACCGGGACCGCGGACCGGTTCCCGCCGGCCCCGTTCTGGTCAGCGGTCCCGTTCTGACCGCCGGATCCGTTCTGGCCACGGGTTCCGTTCTCGCCACCGGTCCCGTTCAGACCGCCGGTCCCGTTCTGACCGCCAGATCCGTTCAGGCCACGGGTTCCGTTCAGACCGCCGGTCCCATTCTGGCCACCGGTTCCGTTCAGGCCACCGGTCCCGTTCTGACCACCGGTTCCGTTCTGGCCACCGGTCCCGTTCTGATCGCCCACGGGTTGCGGAACGCCGTTGGTCGGCCGATCAGAACCGTTCTTCCCGGAAGTGCCTTGCCCCAGTATCACCTGATTCTGCGCGATGTTCTCGAGGGTGTGGCGCAGCTCGGTGTAGTCCGTGCTGCTGACCACGCTGGCCGGGGTGGACGTGCCCGATCCCGGCTCGGAGTCGAAAATACTGTCCTGCGAACCGTTCGAGGACACGCTGCTGCCGGTGTCCGTTCGGCTCGGCCCGGCGAACTCCGGGCTGGACGACTCTTCGGAACCGTTGACATGGACGGTGCCGTTGACATTGACGGTCGTTTGGCCCGACTCCTGGCCGTTGACGGCCGGGGGTACGGTCACGCCCGGCACGGCCGGAGGCGGAGCGACCGCACCGTTGCCGTTGCTGCCGTAGCCGCCCTTGAGATCCTCTGGATCCGGCGCCGAACCCTCACCCGTCGAGGTACCCGCCGACACATCGCTCGCGCCCTTACCGCCCGAGCCCGAGCCGCCGCCCGCGATCTTCGTGTACCAGCCCGGTTTGTTGAAACCATTGGGCTTGTTCATCAAGGCCAGCGCGCCCAGACCCGCAGCACCCGCACCCGCCGTACCAATGGTCTCCACACCCGCCGAAGCAGCCGCCGACC